>JAADEQ010000035.1 GCA_013153345.1 Campylobacterota bacterium
GCCTATCCAAAAGGAGCAGTTTATTGTGCTACAAAAGCTGCAGTTCACTCTTTAGGTGAAGGAATGAATGCAGATTTATATGGCACAAATGTAAAAGTAACAACAATTGCTCCAGGAGCAGTTGAGACAAACTTTTCAAATATTCGCTTTAAAGGAGATGAAAATAGAGCTAAGGATGTATATAAGGGCTTTGAGCCACTAAGAGCAATTGATATTGCAAATGTAATAATAAATACTTTAAATACTCCACCTCATGTAAATATTCAATATATAGATATTATGCCAACAGCTCAAAGAAATCCATATCTTTTATATAAAGAAGAGAATTAGATTAAAATATGGGACTTTGTTTCTTATGGTCCCTTTTGCTATTTAATTAAGATAAAATTTCTCCTATTTTAATAAAAAGTGTGCTAAAATCCTTGACATATAGTGGTTGTTTTGTTATAAAGAAAGATAAAATTAACTAATAAGGGTTTGTTATGGCACAAGAGGAAGTAAATAAGGCCATTAGCGGGGAGTATAAGCTTGGTTTTGAGATAGATATTGAAGAGGATAAGGTTCCACCAGGGCTTAATGAGGATATCATTAGATTTATATCAAAAAAGAAAAATGAGCCAGAGTGGATGACAGAGCTAAGACTTAAAGCATATAGGAAGTGGCTAACAATGGAAGAGCCTCATTGGGCTAAGCTTGATTATGAGCCAATAGATTATCAAGCAATCTCATATTATGCAGCTCCAAAAAAGGGGGTTGATTCATTAGATGAGGTAGACCCTAAAATTTTAGAGGCATATAATAAGCTTGGAATTCCACTTGAGGAGCAAAAGCAACTTGCAGGAGTTAAGGTTGCAGTTGATGCGGTTGTTGATTCAGTCTCAGTTAAGACAACCTATCAAGAGGAGCTAAAAAAGCTTGGAATTATATTTTGCTCAATTAGTGAGGCAATAAGAGACTATCCTGAGCTTGTTAAAAAGTATATGTTTAGTGTTGTTCCAATGAATGATAACTTTTTTGCGGCCCTAAATTCAGCGGTATTTACAGATGGAACATTTGTATATATTCCAAAAGGGGTAAGATGCCCTATGGAGCTAAGTACCTATTTTAGAATTAATGCAATAAATACTGGGCAGTTTGAAAGAACCTTAATTATTGCAGATGAGGGAAGCTATGTTAGCTATAATGAAGGGTGCTCTGCTCCAATGAGAGATGAGAATCAGCTTCATGCTGCAGTAGTTGAGCTAATTGCCCTCAAAGATGCAGAAATTAAATACTCTACCATTCAAAATTGGTATCCTGGAGATGAAGAGGGAAGAGGTGGAATATATAATTTTGTAACAAAAAGAGGACTTTGCGAAGGAGAGAACTCAAAAATCTCTTGGACTCAAGTAGAAACAGGCTCAAGCATTACTTGGAAATATCCAAGCTGTATTTTAAAAGGTGATAACTCTGTTGGAGAGTTTTACTCAGTTGCAATTACAACTCTTGCCCAACAAGCAGATACCGGAACAAAGATGATTCATATTGGAAAAAACACCACCTCTACTATAATCTCTAAAGGAATTAGTGCTATGAAGGGGCAAAACACCTATAGAGGGCTTGTTAAGTTTTACTCTTCAGCTAAGGGTGCAAGAAATTATAGTGAGTGTGATTCACTCTTAATTGGAGATAAGTGCGGCGCGCACACTTTTCCATATTTAGAGAGCAAGGATAGCGAGGGTCAAATTGAGCATGAGGCAACTACAACTAAAATTAGTGATGAGCAGCTATTTTATCTGCGTCAAAGAGGAATTAGTGAAGAGGATGCAGTAAGTATGATTGTGCATGGATTTTGTAAAGAGGTATTTAATCAGCTGCCAATGGAGTATGCAGTTGAAGCAAGAGCACTATTAAATTTAACATTAGAAGGAAGTGTAGGATGAGTAAGTTAGAGATTAAAAACCTAAAAGCAAAAATTGGAGATAAAGAGATTTTAAAAGGGCTTGATTTAGCTCTTGAAGAAGGAAAAGTGCACGTTATTATGGGGCCAAATGGAGCTGGAAAATCGACTCTATCAAAAGCAATTGTAGGTCATTATGATATTAATGTAACTGATGGGAAGATTATTTTTAAAGGAAAAGATATTACCAATGAAGAGCCAGAGATTAGAGCATTAGAGGGGCTATTTTTAAGTTTTCAACATCCTGTTGAGATTCCAGGAGTTAATAATGCATATTTTTTAAGAACTGCAGTTAATGCAAAAAGAAGATATGAAGGAAAAGAGGAGCTAAATGCAGCAGAGTTTTTAAGAGAGATGAGAGAGATTGCAAAAGAGATTGGCCTAAAGCCTGAGCTTTTAAATCGCTCTTTAAATGTTGGATTTAGTGGGGGAGAGAAGAAAAGAAATGAAGTATTGCAGATGATGATGCTAAAGCCAGATGTAATTATTTTAGATGAGATTGATAGTGGACTTGATATTGATGCACTAAAAGATGTTAGTAAAGGAATTAATAAGCTAAGAGATGGCAAAAGAAGCTTTTTAATAATAACGCACTATAGCAGAATTTTAGATTATGTAAAGCCAGATTATATTCATATTTTAATGGATGGAAAAGTGGTAAAAACTGCAGGCCCTGAGCTTGTTGAAAAACTTGAAAAAGAGGGTTATAGCTCTTTTGAGGAGAAGTGATGAGAGTTGATATTTTAAATGCGCTTGATAGCAACGGGATATTAAAAGAGTGCAAAGCAAGCTCTTTAAAAAAGCATATTGCAAATAGACTTTATGAGGTAAAGATTCCAACAAAAAAGAGTGAAAAGTATAGATATTTTGATATTGAGGATTTTACCTCTAAAGATTTAGAGGTAGTTAGCACCTCAAAAGATAAATTTAAGCAGCAAGGAAAGAGTTTAGTAATAGAAGATGGCGAGGTAGTATCTGCGCCAGAGGGGGTTGAGGTTGAGATTGGCGAGTTTTTAGATGTTGATAATGACCATTTTGATGGGTTATACTACTTAAATCATCTATTAACTCAAAATGCAATTATTTTAAGAGTTAAAAGAGATATCTCTTTTAATATAAAGCATATTTTTAATAAAGAAGAGGTTTTTTTAAATTATAGAGTAGTAATCTTTATTGATGCAAATAGTTTTGTAGAAATCTATGAGAGTATTGAGGCAAACTCAAAAGATTCTCAAATTCTTAGTGGATATGATATATTTTTATCAAGAGATGCAAATTTAAAGTTTTTTAAAAATCAAACTTTAAATGAAAATAGCTCTTTGCCTATTTTTACAAACTATTTTAAAGTTGATTCAAATGCTACTTTTAAATATGGAACATTTGATTTTGCAAAAAGTAGCGGTTTAAATCTTTTTAAGAGCGAGTTGCACTCAAATAGCTCATTTAATGCTATGCATCTTTTGTTTACTACCTCAGAGATTAAGGCTGGAACAATTAGTGAGATTGTTCACCTTGATAAGAGTTCAAAAAGCAATCAAATGGCAAAAAATATCTTAACAAATGGCTCAAGAGGGATTTTTGATGCATTAATAAGAGTTACAAAAGCGGCTAAATATACTTCAGCTCACCAAAACTCAAAAGCAATTTTGCTTGATTCAAAATCATATATGGCAAGTAAGCCGCAACTTGAGATTTATATTGATGAGCTTGAGGCAAGCCATGGCTCAACAACGGGGCAGCTTGATGAGAATGCTTTGTTTTATCTAAGAAGCAGAGGGATTAATAAGGCTGAGGCAGTAAAGATGCTAATTTTAGCTTTTGCAAATGAGGCAATTGAGTTTGTTGATAATAAAGAGATTGCAAACCATATTTATGTTGATTTTGAAAAAGCTTATTATGGAAGTAGCGATATTGAGTGTATAAAAACATGCCATGAGTGTGAAGATATGATATTAGGAAGCTGAGATGGAAACAATTAAAGATGTAATAAATAGATATAAAGAGGACTTTTCTTTATTTGATGATGCAAACTCAAAGCTTGAGTATATTTTTGATTTAGGAAAAAAACATAAGAGTTTGCCAGATGAGCTAAAAAATGAAAAAACATTTATCCAAGGGTGTGCCTCTCCTGCTTGGCTTGTTGCAAGATGTGAAGATGGCAAGCTTATTTTAGAAGGAGAGGGCACAAGCGAGATGGCAAAAGGGATGCTTACTCTTTTGCTTGATATTTTTAGCAATAAGGAAGTGGAAGATATATTAAATTTTAATCCAAAAGAGCTAAATGAGCTTGGAATTATTGAGCTACTAAGTCCTGTTAGGCAACAAAGCCTTGAGGCATTTTTAAAAAAAGTTTATGAGTATGCAAAAGCTTGCAAGGAAGGGAAATTATCATGAAAGATTTAAGAGAAGTAACGCCCCAGCAGACTAAAGAAAGAGTAATTGAAGAGCTAAAAAAGATATATGATCCAGAGATTCCAGTTAATATTTATGATTTGGGGCTAATTTATGATGTTGATTGCTGGAAGGATGATGTTACAAAGCTAAATAACTGCAAAGTTTTAATGACTCTAACCTCTCCAACTTGCTCAATGAGTGATGTTATAGTAGATTTAGTAAAATCGATTCCAAGCAGAATGGATGGGGATTTATATGAGCTTGATGTTGAGCTAACCTTTGATCCGCCTTGGGATCAGAGCAAAATGAGCGATGAGGCAAAACTTCAACTTGGGCTTTTATAGCCCCTTATGACTTTTTTTCTTTAGCTTTTTGGGCTATAATTTCTTTTATGAAAAAGTTAATATTAAGTTTACTAATACCTTTTATTATTTTTGGTAAAGATTTAAAGATTGCCACTTATAATGTTAATAATCTCTTTGATACGGTCTATAATAAGACAGAGTATGATAGCTATATTCCAAATACCCATAATTGGAATAGGTCAACTCTTAGAAAGAAGCTAAAAAATATTGCTCAAGTTATTTGTGAGTTGGATGCTGATGTTGTTGGACTTCAAGAGATTGAGAATAAAAATGCTTTAAATCTGCTATTAAAAGAGCTAAATAGAAGAGGGTGTAAATATAGATATAGTGCAATTACAAATAAGAAAAAATCTGCAATTCAAGTTGCATTAATCTCAAAGGTGCCTATTAAAAGAACAAAAGAGATTATTGTAACAAGAAGGTTTAGTGATAGAAATATTTTAGAGGTTGAATTAAAGACAAATCCATCTTTAACTATTTTTGTTAATCACTGGCGCTCTCAAAAGGCTGAGGAGAAAGCTAGAGTTAGGTCTGCAAAGGCTTTAATTGAGAGGATAAAAAAGCTTCCAAAAGGAAAAGAGTATATTATATTAGGAGATTTTAATAGCGAGTATAATGAGTGTATTAAAAAGCCTGAGCTAAAGATTTGTGGAATTGATACTATATTAAGAACTACATATAAAAGACGCCTTATTGGTCTAAAAGATAAGCCAGCTCTTTCTATATATCACTATAATTTATGGAGTGAGCTTCCTCCTTATCAGAGGTGGAGTTATGATAGATATGGTAAAAAGAGTGCTCTTGATTCAATTATTATCTCTCCTACTTTAAATGATAAGAAAGGGTGGAGATATAAGAGGGGAAGCTTTAAGGTATTTAAGAGAAAGTATCTATTTAAGGGCTCTTCGTCAAGGCTTAATAGGTGGGAGTATAAATCTTCAAAACATAAAGGAAAAGGCTACTCTGACCATCTGCCACTTTATGCAATATTTACTAATGGAAAAAGAGAGCTTAAATATGAGAGTTGGTTGGATAAATTTTGGAAGATGATTATTCCTGAAGTTAAAGAGAAAGAGAAGTTAGAAGAGATAACACTTAAGGAGTTAAAAAAGGTAAGCTCTTTAAAGGCTCCTCGTCTCTTAAAAAATGTATGTGTAGTATATAAGAGGGGAGATTTTGGAATTATTAAATCCTCTTTGCGCTCTCCTAGTTTGACGCTGTATAAGAGTGCTGGGGAGTTAAGGGAGGGTAGATGTTATGATTTGAAGGTTAAGAGAAAAAAGAGATATTTTAAACTAGATGAGATTACTGATTTGGAGGTGGTTAAAAAAAGAGGAAGGATTAATGTTGATAAGTTTATAAAAAATTTTAAGCTCTCGATGTTAAAAGAGAAAAATATTGGAGAGATTGTAAAAAATATTAGGGGAGAGTATAAGAGGGGATATTTAAAGATTGGAAATAGAAAAGTCAAGTTATATGTGAAAGAGAAAAAAAGAGGTCTATTAAGAAGTGGAAATAAGCTGATAATAAAAAGAGCTCAAATTGGATATTATAAAGGTAAATTAGAGTTGATAGTGCATTCGCTAAAAGATATTAAAAAGGAGGAGTGATGGAGTATTATAGATGGATTTTGGCTTTTCATATTATGAGTTTTATTAGCTGGATGGCAGCACTTTTTTATCTTCCTCGTCTTTTTGTATATCATAGGGAGCATAGTGATAATGAGGGGTTTGTTGAGGTTGTAAAGATTCAAGAGTATAAATTATATAAATATATTGCAAATCCTGCAATGTGGGCTACAATTATTAGTGGTGGTGCAATGCTTGCAATTAACCCTTCATATCTATCTTCTGGTTGGATGATTGCAAAACTTATTTTGGTAGCTTTATTAATTGCATATCACTACTCTTTAGAGTATCATAGAAGAGTATTGGCTGAAAATCCAAACTTTAAATCTGGGAAATTTTATAGATTCTATAATGAAATTCCGACTCTATTGATGATTGGAATTGTTATTTTTGTGGTTATAAAACCTTTTTAGGGGTTTTACTTTTCTCATAAAATCTTTATTTTAAGCCTTTTTAGAGTTTAAATATAGTATATTTCTACCCAAAAAAAGGGTATTATGAAAAGATTAATATTTTCTCTTTTAGTTTTGGGCTCTACTACTTTGATTGCTAAATCAGTAAAAGGTTTATATGCAAATAACAAAGAGGTTAACTCTTTTATTAACTATATGGTAAGAAAGCATAA
>JAADEQ010000012.1 GCA_013153345.1 Campylobacterota bacterium
TTCCATAAAAAGGGTAATTAAAGTCAAAATATATAGATATAGCTCTAGATTCATTATTTGAGTAGTTGCCTTTTGAGCCTTTTTAACATATAGTTGAGCAGCTTTGTCTAAATCCTCTAAGAGGGGTTTTGAGTTATTTAGAAGATATGTTAAGCTTCTGCCACTTCTACTCTTTGCAAACTCTTTTGCCTCTTTTATATATCTTTTTACTCTCATATCTAGCAGAGTTGGGGGTTTAAAAAAAAGCTCTTTTAGCTCCTCATCCATTGCAAAATCTATTAAGCGTTTATGGTTTTGCTCCATCTCTTTAATATTTTTTTTAAGCTCATCAATCTTATAGTAGATTGCATTAAAAGAGATTTGTTGAGATAGGAGGCGCTGCTTTCCGCTAATATTTATAATATTGCTATTGCTATATTGGTTTGAGATTAGATGATAGATATTAAAATAGGCTAGGGTTGAGAGTAGGGCTATTATGCTAAGGGCTAAAATATAACGCTTAGTTAGGTTAAAATGTTTCATTATATATAATTATCATCCTCAAAAAAATTGATTTTACACAAATATTTTAGCATCTTTTTTGGATAAGATTAATAAAAAAAAGGCTACTGCAATGGAGGAGAGTTATAGAGCAATCTTAAAAAATAGTTCTCTTTTGTTGGTAGAGGATGATAAGAGGGTAGGAGAGAGCTTTGCTAAGGTTTTAAGACTCTATTTAAAAGAGGTATTCTTGGCTCATGATGGAGAGGAGGGGTTTAGATTATATAAAGAGAAAAATCCTGATATCTTAATTACTGATGTTAGAATGCCAAAGCTAAATGGAATTGAGTTGATAAAAAAGATTAGAAGAGAAAATAGCAAAATTCCAATTATAATAACTAGCGCTTATAGTGACCAAGATTATCTTTTAGAAGCAATAAAGCTCTCTTTAATTGAGTATATAATAAAACCGATGAAAGAGGAGGATTTAAAGAGAGTTTTAAAGGAGTCAGCAAAGCAACTCTCTAATAGCTCAAATCTATTTTTTATCCAAGAGGGTCTATTTTATGACTATAAAAATAAGATTTTTATTAGAAATGGTAAAAAAGTAACATTAACTAAGAAGGAGATAGAATTAGTTGAACTATTGCTATTAAATAGGGGGAATTTGGTTACTAAAGAGAAGATTGAAAATACTCTATATAGTTATGAGGAGGCCCCTCCATCGGCTCTTAAGAATATTATCTTTAAGCTTCGCAAAAAACTTCCAAATGATATTATAAAAACATATGGCAAGTTGGGATATTTTATAGAAAAGGAGTAATTTAACACTCATTTAACAATTTTTTGATATGGCGACCCAAAAGAGACTCCACCTATAATATAATTTTATCATAGTGTTAAATATTTTTGATTTATCACTAACAATTTTTAAAGGAGAAGAGATGAAAAGGGTTGTTAGAAAGCTTCTCTCTTTTACCGCTGCAACTACACTTATTACAACATTTGCAACAGCTCAAAGTGAGCTAGAGAAGGTTATGAAAGAGAGAGGCTTAACAGAGCAAGATTTACTAGCTGCTGCTAAGACCTATACGCCAAGTGGTAAGAGAGATAAGTATATTGTATTTAGTTCAGGTGGGCAGTCTGGCCAGGTTATGGTATATGGGGTGCCTTCAATGAGGATTTTAAAATATATTGGTGTATTTACTCCAGAGCCTTGGCAAGGGTGGGGGTATGATGATGATACAAAAGCTATCTTAAAACAGGGTTGGATTAGAGGAAAAGAGATTACATGGGGAGATACCCACCATCCAGCTCTATCTGAGACAAATGGAACTTATGATGGAAAGTGGCTAATCATTAATGATAAAGCAAATCCAAGACTTGCAGTTATTGATTTAAGCGATTTTGTTACAAAACAAATTGTAGTAAACCCAGTATTTAAGAGTGACCATGGGGGAGCATTTTTTACTCCAAATAGTGAATATGTAATTGAGGCGTGTCAATATGGAGCACCATTTGATAATGAGTACCACCCAATAGAAGAGTATGCAGAGACATATCGTGGTGGGGTTACAATGTGGAAGTTTAACCATAAGATTGGAAGAATTGATGCAAATAACTCATTTACTATTGAGATGCCTCCATATATGCAAGATTTAAGCGATGCTGGAAAAGGGGCTAGTTATGGCTGGGGCTTTACAAACAGCTTTAACTCAGAGCTCTATACTGGAGGAATTGAGAAGGGGTTACCTCCATTTGAGGCTGGAATGAGTAGAAATGATACAGACTTTTTGCATGTATATAACTGGAAAAAGCTAGCTGAGCTTGCAAAAGATGATAAGAATGTAAAGATTATTAATGGACACCGCGTTATTCCAATAGAGGTTGCGGTTAAAAATGATGCACTATTTTTAATTCCTGAGCCAAAATCACCTCATGGAGTTGATGTAAGTCCAGATGGTAAATATATTGTTGTTTGTGGAAAGTTGGATACTCACGCAACAGTTTATAGTTGGGAGAAGATTAAAGAGCTAATTGATAAAAAAGAGTATGCTGGAAAAGACCCATATGGAATTCCAATTTTGGATATGAAAAAGGCAGCTCATTGTCAAGCAGAGCTTGGACTTGGGCCTCTTCATAACCAGTTTGGTAAAAAGTGGAAAGATGGAGAGATTTATACCTCGCTTTATGTTGATAGTCAAGTTGTTAGATGGAACTACCTAAAGTGTAAAGTGGATGATAGACAAAATGTTCACTATAATATTGGGCACCTTTGTGGAATGGAAGGAAAATCGGCTGACCCTCAAGGGGAGTATATTATTGCTCTAAATAAGCTCTCAATTGATAGATTTAATAATATTGGGCCACTTCATCCACAAAATCACCAATTAATCGATATTCGTGGCAAAAAGATGCAACTACTTTATGATATGCCAATTCCTCTTGGAGAGCCACACCAAGCAGTTGCAATTAGAGCAAGCAAGCTTCATCCACATGTGCGCTATAAGATGGGAACAAGCGCATTTACTGGTAAGACTCATGTAGGAAAGACTTTAGCAGGACAAGAGAGAATTGAGAGAAAAGGAAACCATGTATATGTATATGGAACGGTTGTAAGAAGCCATATTAACCCAGAAAGAGTAACGGTTAATAAAGGGGATACGGTTACATTTTATCTAACTAACTTAGAGCGTGCAGAAGATGAGACTCATGGATTTACAATTGATTTGTATAATGTTCACACTTCGCTAGAGCCTGGAAAGACTGTTGCAGTTACCTTTAAGGCAGATATGGAAGGGGTATTTCCATACTATTGTACAGAGTTTTGCTCAGCTCTTCACCTAGAGATGATGGGATACTTGCTTGTAAAAGACCCTAATAAAAAGTATATAAGTGCAGCAAAACTAAAAAGAGCTCAAATGACTCCAGAAGAGCTAAAAAAAGAGTATGAAAAGATAGTTGCAACAAATGAAGCAACAGATAAGGTAATTCAAAGCGTTGTGAAATTCTTAAAAGATAATCATTATGAAAAATATCCAACCGTAAAAGCTTTGGTTGAGGATGCACTTGACCAATATAGCAAAGTGCCAGCTGAGAGAGAAAAGGCTAAAAAAGCTCTTGAAGAGGGTGATATTGAAAAAGCGATTCTTTTTGAGAATATGGCATGGCAATATATGGTAAAAACTGCAGATGTTGGAATTAGAGCAAAAGATTTATTAGTTAGCAAGATTGCAACTCCAATGAGTGAAGCTGCAAAAAGAGGAAAAGAAGCATTCTTAGAGGGTGGTTGTAATGGATGCCATGTTATTGGAAAAGTTAGCTCTGGTCCAGACTTAACTGGAGTACTACAACGCCATGAGAATGGTGAGCAGTGGGTAAAAGAGTTTATTTTAGACCCAGAGAGCAAGTATGATGAGCCATATATTAAGGCTATGATTAACTACTTTAACTTAAGAATGCCAAATCAAGGTATGACAGAGCAGCAAGCTGAAGATATTATTGAGTATCTAAAGTGGATTGACCAAAATGCTAACCTATTCTAAAAAAGTTGGGCTTTTTTGGCCCAATTTAATTTTTTTTGATATAAATCATTAATTTTATTTATCAATCTCTATATAATTAATGTAGGGATTGATAAATAAACTTTGAAAGGCTTATAATGAGTAGCTCACTAAAATCCAAAATATTTGCATTTTTAGCTCTTATTTTGCTTTTGTTCTTTTTTGTAATACCTGCAGTTTTAACACATAATGTCCCTGAGCTTGCAAAGGAGGGGAAAGAGGATAAGATTTCGCCAATTGCCCATAAGGTATGGAACTTTTATCAAAAGGGGCGATATGTTAGCCCAAATACTCCAAAAGAGGCAGTTGGAGATTTAAAAAAGATGATTGAAACAGATAGTGAGATTGGGGTTGCTTCAACTCCAATTTGGTATGTTGCACTTGAGGCTCCAAACTATCCAAAAGAGTCATTTCCAAATGGAATTCCTGTATATTACCATTTTGATGGATTTAGTGGCGATGTGCATGAGATGAATACAATAAACCACTTTATTGGAATGGACCCAATGGAGCGAGGAGCGCCATATCTTAGAGCAATAGCTCCATATGCTCTTGTGTTTGTAGCACTTGTATTTGTTTTATTTATTCTTTATGATTCAAAAATACTTAACTATTTAATGTTAATTGCAGTCTTTTTGCCACTGATTTTTATTGGATTTTATGCATATTGGCTCTATTGGTTTGGTCACCATATGCATGATTGGGGAGCTTTTAAGATTAAGCCATTTATGCCAACGGTTTTTGGAGATGGAAAGGTTGCACAATTTACAACCCACTCATACCCAACAACTGGATTTTGGGTTTTAGTTGCAATTGCAATCTTGGCTCTATTAGCGCTAATTTCAAGAAAAAAAGCAAATAGAGGCTAGAAGATGAGATGGCTTATTATAGCTTTATTTTCTTTTTATCTTGAAGCTATCAATCTTCAAAAAATTATTGATAGTGCAGAGGCTGGCTCAAAAATTGAGCTGCCTGCAGGAGTCTATAGAGGAAATATAGTTATAAATAAGCCATTAATTATTGATGGAATTAACCAAAAGGCTATTATTGAGGGTGATGGAAAGGGTAGTGTAATAAGAGTTAATAGCTCAAATGTAATCTTAAAAAACTTAACTATCCAAAAAAGTGGTGCTCAACATGAAAGAGTTGATGCTGGAATTGCTATAAAAAAGGCTCTTAATGTAAAGGTGATTAATTGCAAATTAAAAGATGTGCTCTTTGGTATTGATATGCAAGAGGTGCATAACTCTTTAATTGAGAACAACTATATCACCTCAAAACCTTTTAGTTTAGGGCTAAGAGGCGATGCAATTAGGCTTTGGTATAGCAATGATAATATTTTGCGAAAAAACTATATTACCAAATCAAGAGATTTTGTTTTATGGTATAGCCATGGAAATTTGATTGAGGAGAATTTTGGAGAGTATTGTAGATATTCGCTCCATTTTATGTATACAGGCAAAAATATTGTAAAGAATAATCGCTATGAGCACAATAGTGTTGGAATCTTTTTTATGTACTCTCAAGATACCATTGCAACAGGAAATATTGTTAAAAACTCTCTTGGAACAACAGGGGTTGGAATTGGATTAAAGGATGCCTCAAACTATACAATTAAAGATAATACTCTAATTTATTGTGCAAGAGGATTTTATATTGACCGCTCCCCATTTCAGCCAGGAACTAAAAACTATATTGAAAATAATAAGATTCTTTATAATGCAGAGGGGGTTCATTTTCACTCTTTAAGTATTGCAAATGAGTTTAGAGGCAATATTATTAAAGGAAATATTGAAAATGTTGTAAATGATTCTGCAAATGTAAAGGTTAGCCAAAATTTATGGGATGGAAACTATTGGGATAACTATGAAGGGTTTGATAAAGATGGAGATGGAATTGGAGATACTCCACATATAGAAAAGTATTATGCTGATAAGATGTGGCTATATAAGCCAAATATAAAGTTTTTTTATGCTTCGCCTGTAATTAGTGTTTTAAATTTTTTAGCAAAAGTTGCTCCGCTATCTGAGCCAGTAATTTTGTTAATTGATAAACACCCAAAAATCAAAATAGGAGAGAGACTTTGAGCAAAAAGAGAAGAGATTTTTTAAAAGATGCAATAAGCTTTAGTATTGTAGCGCTTGCAGGAGGAGCTGGAATATATTTTGCTCCAAAACTAAAGGCAAAAGAGCCTATCTTAAGACCTCCTGGAGCAGTTGAGGAGGATATGTTTTTAAAGATGTGTATTAAGTGTGGGCAGTGTTTGCAAGTTTGCCCATATGACTCGATTTTACTTGAGGATATTGATGGGGGAGCAAGTGTTGGAATGGCATATATTGACCCGCATAAAAGGGGGTGTTATTTATGTAGTGCATTTCCTTGTATTTTGGCTTGTCCAACAGGAGCGCTTGATCATGAAAAAGATAGCATTGAGCATGTTCATATGGGAGTTGCCATTTTAATAAATGAAAATGGATGTATTGCTCTAACCAATCAACCAGTTCCAAATAGCGCAATTGATAGAATTTATGAAAATACCAAAGTTCTTTCAAAAGAAGAAAAAGAGCAAAAAAAGGTAGTTATAAAAGAAGATGATAGTGAAAAAGAGAAGCTTCAAAAAGAGGTCTTAAAAAAGCTTGAGAAATTTAGAGGCAAGCAGTGCACAATTTGTGCTGATATGTGCCCATATCCAAATCCAAGCCTTGCAATTGGAATGGTTAAAAAAGGAAGCGGATATATTCCAGAGATTAGAGAAGCTTGTGTTGGATGTGGAGTTTGTGTTGAGCTATGTCCAACTCAAGTTTTAGAGATTTTACCA
>JAADEQ010000023.1 GCA_013153345.1 Campylobacterota bacterium
TCTAACATATCTTGAGTATCTATATGAGCATTTTTAAAGCCAGATATACAATCTTTGTTTTTTACAGGAGCAGGAATAGCATCTTTTAGCCAACACATTGGCTTAGGACCTTGAAATGTATTTGGCTTTACATATGTCCACGCTCTACATCTGCTATCAGCTTCACATCTTTTTTCACAAAGCTTTGGATCAGCCACGCTAAGGGCAAAAGAGCTATAATCCATTCCCGGTCTATCAATACCATACTCCATTTTTGACATTATTGAACCATTATCATTCCCACTATTATTTGAATTATTCTTGATTTTTTTACTATCTACTAAAGCAACTTCATCAAAATATGCATACTCAAAATACCATCCATTTGCCTTTACCTTAATTGCTAAATCAACTCTTTTGCCTCCATATTTTGATAAAGGGATTCTAATTTCATACCATTTTCTTCCATCAATTACTTTGCTAAATATAGTTTTACCATTAACATCCACCTCTAATAGCCAATCTCCATTTCTATTTCCAGCAACTCTTAAATATAAATCTTTATTATAAGGAACATACAATCTCTTTTTCAAAATAGTAGGGGTGGTGCGGGATGCTGGATGTAAATAAAGAACAGCCCCTTTTGTCTCTTTTTTAGGAGGCATTGCATGTCCTACATCTTTTGCACCACTATACCAACCAAAGCGATTATTACTCTCTGGAATTTTCCCTGGCTTTCCATCTTCTAATGCAGTATAGACCCTCCATCCTCTAAACCAAGGCTCTCTAACTCCAAAGTTATAATATGCAAGCTCTTTATTTGCACTATTAGAGCCATTTTTCCCTTGATTATTAAAATTATTATCTGGCTTTGATGGAGGATAATTATTATTTGACTCTACTGCCTTTGCAACCACCTTTACATGAACATTTGCTGGAGGTAATATAAAATATTTTCCTGGCTTTAAAATTGTTCCTTTTATATTTCCATATCCTCTTCCTCCACAAGCTACCGCCCTTTGGGTATCTTTATTCCAAATACAAAATGGCATATTACTCTCTTTTGAATCAATAGAATAAGAGTTAAAATCTACAATTTTAATTGTTTGAGGAATATAATAGACTGGAGCATTTAGCCTTGCATTCTCCATAAAACTTCCCTCTTTTTGCTCCCCTTCTAAAATATATGTAGCAGTTTTTTTGTTATTGCCATTAAATGAGCTACCATCTCCTCTCTTACTCTCATCTTCACTCTTTAATTTAACATTTACATATGTATTAACCGATGGAAAAACAAAATATTCTCCTGGCTCTAACACAACTCCTCTTATATCTCCATATCTTCCTCCTCCACAAATAACCACTTTTTGAGCTCTCTTATCCCAAATACAAAAATAGCTCTGAGACACTCTTCCTGCTCTATTTCCTATATAAAAATCAATTATCCTTGCTTTTGTTGGAATATATACAGATGGACTAATAATTTCTGCATTATCAAGCAAGGATCCTTCTCTTTGCTCCCCTTTAAGAATATATATCTTTGCATCAATTAGCCCGATTAATAGCAATATTAAAATTAATATATTTCTCATTTTCTATCCTTTAGCGAACTCTTTCCACTTCTAATACTCCATTTTTAGGAGTTATACGAAGCAGTGGAATCTCATATAACAAAGAGCTCTTTAGAGCATCCATACTCAAATTTTTTGGCACTATTTTCATATATTCAAACTTCTTTCTTGCTTGAAATGTTCTAAAATATCCAATGCCAGTATCCTCCATATCCCCTCTTCCTCTATAAAAATTTGCCCTATCTTGGCGAAGTATTGCCCTTATACTATATAATCTCACTCCTCTTGAGTTAAACTTATCCTTGTTACTAATTAGCGCCATATAGCTTTTGGCAGTTGGAATTGGTTTTATCCATCTAACAACTCTAATTAAATTAGAATCAAATCTAATAAGAGCTTTCCCCATTTTTGGATCTTCACCCTCTTGAGTTTTTATTACATCTGCAACTGCCTTTTTTTTGGAGTTTTTAGAATGTAGTTTTGATATCCACACTCCATCTCCATTTTTATTTGGATATGGATTTACCCAAATAAATAGATTTGGATCATGAGATGAGAGCATCATAACCCCTGGTCTTTGAGCTACAAATCTTGTGCCATTCCACTTTAGCACCCTATAATATTGTGGGAAAAGATCGCTTTGAGGAGCAGGAGCTAAGAGCTCTGCTTGATTATCCCCATCAATATCAACCAAAACCTCAGGCATAGAGATTCCAAAATCCCACTCGCCAAAGACATAATCATTATTGCTATTTTCCTCCTGTGGACCTCTCCATAAAACCTTTCCATTATCATCTACAACTATTAAAGAATAAAAATCCCCTATCTCGCCACTTCCAAACTTTTGCACATATACCTTTTCTAATAGATCATCCCCATCAATATCCCCCTTTAACACCTTCTTAATATTTCTAAACTGATTTTGATTATTTGAAGATAAAAATCTATCAAGCTCATTTACAATATTAGAAGTTATATTAGAGCTCATATTGGTATAAAAATGCCACTTTTGATTATTAAAATCTCCAATACACTCTATTGAATTTATCATACTATCTGCATAACAAACAAATCCTCTTGAATTAATATATCTTTTTTGCTTTTGACCGCTAATTACATACATAGGAAACTGCATCAAAGATTTAAAAGCTATCCATTTAACTCCATTATCAAAACAAACAATCTTGTTTTTATTATAAGAGCAGTTAGCATAGGCTACTATCTCAAATATAACTATTAATAAAAAAAGTATCTTTTTCATTTTTTATCCTTTGGTTTAATCTTATATAAGATGCCAGATAATCTCCATTTACCATTTTCTTTCATAAACTCATACTCAAAAAATAGTTTTGAATAACCAACATCATAATACCCCTTTAAATTTAGCACCCCTTTTATATCAATTTTTGGAGTCTCTAATAAAATAGGTTTTTGTGAAGCAGCTTCTATAAAAAGATCTCTTATAGGAATAAATCTTTTAAAAATTTTTGAGATATCATCTAATGAGTACTCATTTTTACAAGAAGATGCACACCAATTATAAAGAATTGAAAAATCTCCATTCTTTAAGGAGTTAACAAAAACATCTGTAGCCTCTTTAATTAATTTATAAATAGTCTCAACTGATGGCATTGCAATTTGATTATCTAAAGGTGTCTCTTCAATTCCAGCCTTTGGCTTTTTGATACCATATATTTTCCAGCTATCTTTTGCCTTTACCAAAAATAGCTTTATAGGAATTGCATTATTATCTTGGGTAATTAAAGATCCCTCAATCTCCCCCTTCTTACCGCTAATGCTTCTATTGCCCCACTCAATCTCTTTATATTGATTAAGTCTATTTGCTTCTATAAATTTTTTTAACTGCTGCGGGGTAGTTACAGCTTGAAAATCTTTTGAGAGATAAGAGTATGCCTTTTGATAATCACTGCTCTTAATGGCTCTAAAAAACTCTTCTGCTGTATTGGCTAAATCTTTGGTAAGAAACATAATAACTACAAATGCCGCAATAAAAATTGCAAATATAACTCCTACAATTTTAAAAAACTTCCTCATTTTACCCTCCTTTTAAGAGAGTTCTTAAAACATTATAAAAAATAATCGTTACATGAGAGTGATAAAAAAGATTAAAAGAAGTTAATATTTAAAAAGAAAAAAGGAGATAACAAAGAAAAAATAAAGCCAGTTTTGGCTCTATTTAATACTTCTCAAGTGGATCATATCTTACAATTGCAGGCTCAGAGAAGTTTGGCACATTATCATATGCAAAAACTGCATAATATTTACTAACATCTAAAGAGCCAAACTTATCATATGTATAGTTATCTGGACCTCCATAGAGTTTTACTCCATCTAAAAAGTGTTTTGGTGGATGAAAGCTGTTTCTAACAACATAATATCCTTTTAGATTCTTATCTTCTACCTTATCCCAAACAAGCTTTATCATATCTTTTTCTTTTACGATTTTAAGGTTTTCTACCTTTTTTAAAGGATATCTTCTTTTTGGCACATATTTTACAATAAGCTTTACATCCTCATCCCAATTTGTAACCCTATTTTTGGCTCCAAGAGCGGTTGTTGGCTTAATTACCAGCTTTAAATCCTTGTTGTTTTGGTGCAAAATATCAAGAATTTTGCGCGAGAGGGTATCAAACTTAAAAAATTGATACTCATTTTTCTTTAAATCTTCTTGCGCAACTTCATATCCAATATACTCAATCTTTTCTCTATTTTTAATATCTTCATAACTTCCAACCTCTCCCACTTCAACAAGCTCTAAATAAAATCTAACATCACTTTTTTTATTAATAATATTTTTGCTTTTTATCTTTATTGCACACTCTGTAATCATAGTGCTCTCAAAATCTGGCAAATTAGATAGATCAAAGCTCATATATCCATAAACTTTTTCTCCATCTTTGTCAAATCCGCTACTAAGCACACCTTCTTTAACTTCATTTTTTGAAATTGTTGAGATTGTCTTTGGGCTAAGCTCTAAGATTTTTGGCTTTATTGTATATACAATATCAAGCATTGGGCGATAATGAATTCCGCCTCCAAATTTTCCATATCCAATATCAAACTGCATCATTTGCGAATCTTCACCATCAGGCAGATATTTTGGTCCATCAAGACGAAAGACTGCTTTTTTATTTTTAATCTCTTCTTGCAGCAATTCACACTCTTTTTGAGAAAAATCCCAAAAATTCCAGATTCCTTGCGTTAGATGCTGCGACTTTATTGCCTGACCAATTAATGTTTTTGCAGGAGCTTTATCTATTTGATTAAAATCTGCAATATCATTAAAGCTATTTGGCTCAAGCAAAGAGAGACTCCACTCTCCAAACTTCTCAATTTTTGCTGCAACTCTATTCATTGGATAGATATAAAATCTTGCACTCTTAATAATTGCATCCTCTGGCAGTGAGCTTAGATCAAAAGTAATTATGGCATCACAAACACCCTTTGTCTTATTAACCCCAACAAAGAGTGAATTAACACCAAAATGGCTTCTATTTTTCTCTTGCGTAAACTCTCCAACATATCCAGTCTCTTTAGGGGATGCAAATATAAATTTAAAAAACTCATCATCCTCAAGCTTAGTTCTTACTCTAACAACAGGGGCAAATGGGGATTTTAGCGTTGTTTTTTTATTTACTGCTCTAATTGTATAGTTATAGTTTGTTGAGCTTTCAAGTTGATCATCTATATAGAAGTTTTTATCAGTAATTCCAATTAGCGTTCTTTCATTACAGGCATCTTTATCTTTAGTTGAGCGATAAATTTCAAAATATATATCATCTCTTAACTCATAATCCCACACTAAAGTTACACTATGAGGATAAACCTCTTCAACTCTAAAATTATCAACTCTCTTTGGAGCTAAAGGAGAATAGTTTATCACTTCTGAAAAAGTCTTAATTAAAGCTGGAATATTTTCGCTAATACTTCCACTCATTACTTTCATATAATCTGGAATATTTTTTGTTCCAACCTCAACTACAAGCGCTTTTATCCCTTTTGAATAGTAATACTCCCTACCACTTCCACTAATTAGTGCTGCTGGTGGCTTTCCTCTATGAATTCCATATCTTCTTCCAGTTACCTTTTCAATCTCATCATTCATATTTGCAGCAATTACATTCATATCTGTTCCATCAATCTCTGCTTCATGGCGAAATTTATGAGCTGGGAAAAAAACATTTCCTTGAGAGTGATAATCAAGAGCAATGGTAATATTTGGATGAGAATCTACAAACTCTTTAATTGCTCTGGTTTCTGCTTCACTAAATGGATACTCCCCTCCATATACATTTGAAGAGGTATTATTAACTTTTTTCCAACCAATTGAGAAGTTTCTATTTAAATCAACCCCAATTGTTCCATCTGGGTTTTTTCTTCTATTTTTACGCCAAAAAGAGAAATGTTTTCTTGAATACTCATACCCATCTGGATTTAGGCATGGCACCATATAGATTGTTGAACTCTTTAGCGATTTTTCCAAAAGTGGATGGGTATTTTGATTAAGTGCTACATATTCAATAAATTTTAATGCCAACTCATGCCCAATCCACTCTCTTGCATGAATTGTTCCTGTATATAAAAGTGCTGGTTTGCTATCGGCATCTTTTACATTTTTTGAAATTTTCATTAAAACAATATCTCTTCCTTCATATGTTGTTCCAATCTTTATCACTTCAAAAAGATCTGGATATCTTTTTTCCATCTCTTTTAGAAACTCTAAACTCTCATCATAAGAGATATATTGATTTTTCATAAAGAAGCCTTATCTCCAAATTTTTGGGGAATTATAACTAAATCTAAATAGAAGTCAATTTTATTTCAAAATCAAAATAAAAGTAATTTTTTATTGTTAAATTGATAACTTTTTTATATCAAAGAAGCTATTATCTCAAATTTTGGAGAGATTAAAACTCTCCATTACTTATTGCCTCAAAAACTTTTGTTGAAAGCTCAATTCTATCTTCAAAGCTTTTCTTTAGTGCTCTCTCATGGATTGTGTGGTCTCCATCTCCATATGGTCCAAAGCCATCAAGTGTTGGCACACCAGCGCTTGCAACTATATTTGCATCACTAACGCCCCCTCTTTTTTGGGTTTTTAATTTAATATTTGCTACCTTTTCAATTTTTTTAATAAATTCTGCTTGCTCTTTGGTTGGCTCCATTACATCGCGCTGAATTCCACCACTAAGAGTTGATTTTGAGCCTTTAACAAAAGAGGTATTTACAATATTATCAATCTCTTTTAATACTCTATCTCTCTCAT
>JAADEQ010000093.1 GCA_013153345.1 Campylobacterota bacterium
AAAAGAGTGGCTCAAAGGATAAGATAGCAGCTGTTATAAAAGATAATGCATATGGACATGGGATTGAAATCATCTCTAAAATTGTAAGTGAGTATGGAGTAAAAGAGGCAGTAGTTATCAATTTAGAAGAGGCTTTAAAAATAAAAAGTTATTTCAAAAATACTCTTATCTTAAATGATACCCCAATTGCTAACTCCTCTTTATCTTTTGCAGTTGGAGATATAAAAAAACTTTTACAAGTAACAAATCAAGATGTTAAAATTGAGTTAAAAATAGATAGTGGAATGCATAGAAATGGAATAGATATAAAAGAACTCCCATTAGCCCTAGATATAATAAGAAAAAAAGGATTAAGGCTATTTGGAGTATTTACTCATTTTAAGGGGGCAGATGAGCTTGATACAACTTTTGCATGGCAAAAAAGTAGATTTGAAGAGGTAAAAAAAATAGTAATAAATAAAGGATTTTCTCCAAGATTTCATAGTTATAACTCAGCAGCACTTTTAAGGAGTAAAAGCTTTAGTGAAGATATAGCTCGAACTGGAATAGCCCTTTATGGATATAGTGAGCTCCCTTCCATATTTGGAGATTTTAATCTTAAACCAGTCCTCTCCTTAATGGCTAATAGAGTTAGTACACGCGTTCTTAAAAAGGGACAAAAGGTTGGATATGGAGGAGAGTTTAAAGCTCCTAAAGATATGGTTGTCTCAACATATGATATAGGATATGGGGATGGGCTTTTTAGAGGAGATGCTAAAAACCCTCTAATTATAGAAGAAAAACTACCAATACTTGGAAGAGTATCAATGGATTTTATAACATTAGAGTCTCAAAAAGAAGAGGTCTGTATATTTAAAGATGCAAAAAAAGTAGCAGCCCACTTTAATACAATTAGTTATGAAATATTAACCTCCCTAAACCCTACAATTAAAAGAGTAGTAATCTAAAGAGCAAATAGCTCCCTCTCTCCTCTATCTGGTAACCATACTCTCTTTTTCAACTCTAAACCAAGCCTAGAGAGAATATTTTTAGAATAGATATTATCAGGATGGGTTGTGGCTACAATTTTACTATTAGGATAACATATCTTTAAATAGGTAAGTTGAGCTTGAGCAATTTCAAATCCATATCCTTCTCCCCAAAATCTCTTATCAATTACATATCCAAACTCATAAGAATCCTCATCAAACCTCTCTATACCACCAAACCCTACTACCTCTTTTGTATCTCTTTTTATAATAGCACTAAGCCCCAAATTAGAATCAAAATTAAAATTGTTTCTAATAAACTCCAGCGGCTCTTTTATATTCTCAAAGGTAAATTTAGTTACCTCTTTATCCTCTAAAATTTTTTTAATTGACTCTATATACTCCTCTTTCATCCTTACTAAAAATAGATTACTACTACCCAATATTAAATCAGTTGGAATATCCTCAAATCTATATAGATAATCCTTAAAGTTTTTTACCCTTTTATTCTCAATCTCCACTCCCTCTTGCATTAATAAAATAATTTTTTCCATCTCCCCTCTTTTAGAGCTATACTTTCCAACCTCTGCACTACTCTTTACAACTCTATGACAAGGGACAACTGGAGCATAAGGGTTTTTACTAATTGCAGTTCCAATACTGCGCAATGCATTACTATTTAAATAATTTCCTATCTCTTTATAGGTAGTAACTCTTCCTTTAGGAATTAACATTAGCGCTTTATAAATAGATTGCCTAAAGGGGGTTAATAGCATACTTTCCTCTTTTTTTGGCTTATTTTATCCTATTTTGCAACCAGATTTGCAAAAATATTTCTATATTTTTTTTATAATTCTTAAAAAAGGAGGCGCTATGTTTAAAAATAGAGAAGAGGCAGGCAAACTTTTAGCTCAAGCCCTAAAAAATATAGATTTTGATAAAGAAAATACCATTGTTTTAGCCCTTCCTAGAGGAGGAGTTCCTATTGCTAAAGAGATAGCTAATACTTTAGAGCTTCCTTTAGATATATTTTTTGTAAAAAAAATTCCAAGTCCCTACAATAAAGAAGCAGCAATTGGAGCAGTTAGCGAAAATGGATACTTTTTCATAAATCCCCAAGCTAAAGCTCTTCTTAATATCTCTGATAGCTATATAGAGTCTGCTCTAAATGAGGTTATAAATAAGATAAGAGAAAAAAGAGCAGTATATAATATTAAACCCAAAAGCTTTAAAGGCAAAGATATTATTTTAGTTGATGATGGAGTTGCTACTGGCTCTTCAATGAAACTAGCAGTTGATGCCCTAAAAAAAGAGGGAGTTAATAAAGTATTAATAGCAGCTCCAGTTGCTCCATATGAGGTTGCTAAAGAGCTTGAAAAGATTGCTAATAGAGCTATATTTTTATCTACTCCAGTAGATTTTAACGCAGTAGGAGAGTTTTATGAAGATTTTCACCAACTAAGTGATGAGGAGGTAGTTAAGCTTTTAAACTCTTAAATTACTTAATCACCTCTTTTAGCTCCTCTAATAACTCTTTAGCCTCATCCTCTTCCATCTCCCCACTCTCAATCTCAATTAATATCTCTCTACACTCATTATGCATCTTTTGAAGCTCTTCAAGCTCCTCTCTCTCCCCCAACGATATCATCTTCTCTTTCTCAATAGTCTTAAAGATAGAGTCTATTACACTCTCTAAATCTGGCATAATCTCACCTTCAATTAACTGCTTTAACTCCTCAATACTATTCATCTAATCTTCCTTAAAAAAAATATCCCCTATTCTATCATAAAAAAGTGGCAATTTTATAAGATAAGAGAATTCTTATAAAATAATTTTAAAAAATTAATTTAGTTTTATTTAAAAGATTGAAGAGAAGAAATCCCCATAGGGGATAAGGAATTAGTGAGTTACCCCTCTACACTCAACTTTTTGCCAAGTGTAATACGCATTAGATACTTTAATTCTCTTAGTAATTGTCTTATATTTTGGAGGAATTGGCACTTTTACGCTCTCAGCTGGCTTAGCCAATACTTCTTTTTTAACAGTCTTATATTTTGGAGGAATTGGCACTTTTACAGTTGTTGCTGGTTTTACAAGAACCTTTTTCTTAATAGTTTTATATTTTGGAGGAACTCTTACTAAACAGTTAACATCTGTTACTTTTCCATTAACTGGAGTTACAACACCTGTACCTTTTCTCCACTCTGTTGTAGCTGGCTGAACCAATACTTTTTCAGTCACAGTTTTATAAACTGGCGGTTTACAAATCAATTTATAACCCGGTTGTCTAACTAAAACTCTCTCTGTTACAGTTTTATAAACTGGTGGCTTACAAATCAATTTATAACCCGGCTCTTGAACCAATACTTTCTCAGTCACAGTTTTATATTTTGCAGGAATTAAAACTTTTGCATAACACTCACCTGGTTTTGCATTTGGTGGATATAGACCTAGCTCACTTGGAGTTGCAGCTTTTACCACTTTTGTTGTTCCGCCACTTACCCCACTTGAAGCAGCCACTTGCTGAGTACAACCACTAAAGCCAATTGCTACTGCTACTGCTGTAGCTACAACTAAACCTTTTTTTAAACTCATTTTTATCTCCTTGTTTTATTTAATCTTTGCCATTTCGCAAAAGATTGTGTTTATCAAGTTTTCTCCTGATAACCCACATCTAAAAATTTTCAAAACCTTTAAATGTGGATTTCCTCTTTTACAATATTACTTTATATAAACTCTCTATTTGTAAAAATATTTCAAAATGAAATACTCCTTACAAATAGGAAATCCTTAAATAACTTTACTATAAATTTAAAAAGTTGTCAAGAGGCTATATCCTCTCTTACTCTCCCCTTACTTCAAACTTCACTAGATAAATTGTGTCAATTTTTGGTGACCGCGACAGGACTCGAACCTGTGACCACTACCATGTCAAGGTAGTGCTCTACCAACTGAGCTACGCGATCACAATTGGGTAATTATATCCTTTTTTTTATAAAAAAACAATTTAATTTTTTACTATTTAGCTCTAAAATGCTACAAAAACTCCTATAAAATGGGTCTAAATAAAAACTACCAAATTCCCTCTTCCTATCTTAACAACTAACTTTACAAAAATATTTACTACTTTACCAAATTAGAAGCTTTCACATAATAAAAAAGAACAACCTAGCCAAAATCTTAAAGGAAAATTTTATCTCCAATTTTTTAGAAAATAAAAAAAAGAGCTATAAAGCCCCTAAAGTATCAAAAAGTAGAATCTACACCTTTATAACATATATGGTGGGATATCAAGGGTAACTTCAGCCTCAAACACCTTACTTACCCTACCTCCAAATTTATACTCTCCATTATCATACTCCATATATAACTCCTCCCCACTTTTAGGATAGATTGGCATCACCTCTTTTACCTTATTCTCCTCAAAAGCTCTAACAAATGATGCCATAATACCGGTCCCACAAGCTAGGGTCTCATCCTCAACCCCTCTCTCATAAGTTCTTACTCTTATACTATCTTTATCGATAAAATATATATTTACATTAGCATCATACTTCTCTCTTAATCTTCTTGCCATATCCAAGTCAAAATTTTCAATATTTTTCACTTCTGTTACTAAATGTGGCACTCCTGTATCAATTAACCACCACTTATGCCCCTCCTCCTCAATATCTCTTTTAATAATCTTTGGCTCAAGCATTTGAGTTACCACATACATCCCATTAACATCTGTTCTAATAACTCCAGCTCCTGTTAAAAACTCACACTTTCCATCTATACTAATTCCATGCTCAATTGCATAGTGTGAAACGGCCCTAGTTGCATTTCCACACATTGTAGCAACACTCCCATCACTATTATAAAACTCCCACTCAAAATCATACTCTGGATGGGGCACTAACACAACCATCCCATCAGCTCCAACCCCCTCTTGACGCTTACATAAAAGCTTTGCTAACTCTCTTCTATCCTTTTTCTCTCTATCATGAAAAATAATAAAATCATTCCCACTCGCATTATATTTAGTTACTTGCATTTAATATCTCCTCTTTTACTCTTAAACACTCTTTTTGAAGATGAGCCAAATCTTTACTATTATCAATTAAAAAAGTAGCCCTTTTTCTCTTCTTTTCAATTGGAAGCTGAGCCTCAATCCTCTTTAGCGCCTCCTCTTTACTCAATCCATCCCTTTTTATTAGACGCTCTAATTGAATTTCTGGTGGAGTATAGACAACAATTACTTTACTAAAATCATAAACTCCTTCTCTTTCAAAAAAGAGAGGAATATCAACCAAATATGGCTTATTAAACCTCTCTTGCTCAATTGCCTCACTAATTATCCTCTCTTTTATCTTTGGATGGACAATCCTCTCCAGCTCCAATCTCTTATCTTTATTAGAAAAGACCAAGGCTCCAAGAGCTTTTCTATCTACCTTTCCATCTTTAATAAACTCTTCTCCAAAACAGCTTTTAATCTCACTTTGAGAGCTCTCTAAAACCTCATGAGCAATCTTATCAGCATCAATTACCCTAAATCCCAAAAGCTTCATCAAAGAGGCTGTCGTGCTCTTTCCAGTTGCAATTCCACCAGTTAATACAATTCCTTGTTTAAACATCTTCTATCTTTTTATAATTCCTAAATACTCTTTATATATAAAAGTTGGAGTTGCAAATGCTGCTATTGCAATATCACTATTATAATATGCATACCCATCTGTTAAATCAGCTCTTTGAAGATTTATATCTGCTGTTGGATGATAAAATCTACTTGCTAACATCAAATATTCACTTATTAACTTCTTGCTCTCAACCCCTCTCTCATACCTATATGGCATAACAATTGGATAGATTGAGCCAGCTAGCTTCAACTCCTCTTTAGCCTCCTCTTTTTGGGTAAAAATATTACTCATACTAACTGCCACAACCCCTTTTTCATCAAGAAGTTTTGTCAATTCAATCCAAAACTCTCTATTATTAGTATATAAATTTGTATATACAATTGCCACATCAAACTTCTTTGGCCCAAGATTTTTTAGCCCTTCAACTGCACCCATCTCATCTAGATGAACTACCTCTTCAATAAACTCATACTTATCAAGCTCTCTTTGAACCCTCTTTCCTCCATTAATAGTTATAACCCTTTTTGGCTCAATATGAGTATTAATTGGAACATGTGTTATCATCTCTGCTTTGATAAAATCTAAACTCTCCATCTCTAACCCTTATAGTTTATTAAAAATTGGTAATAAACATATCCAATCTTTACTTTAATTATTCTTAAGCAGAAGTTAAGTAGCAAAATAAGTTCTATTTATTTAGTATCAAAAGGCTACATATCCAAATATTTTATAAGTGCTGGTTTTATCTCATCAAACTTTAATACCTTAGTTCCGCCATATTTTATCTTAAAAAGCTCTAAGTTGGTTTTATTTTTCAAAGGAATTAAATCATCTCCATGAGGTCCAACAAGGCGGCTTCCAAAAACATAAAAGGCCTCTTTGGCATCAACTAAGCTTCCATCTAAATAATCTTTTACAAACATCTTTTTTATTTTGCTCTTTAAGAGCCTCTTTTTTAAAAAATAGTCTTGATTAAAATATACTTGAAGCATCGATTTAACAGAGACAAACTCAACCTCATCCCCATTTTCCAAAACTGCTTTAGCTAAAAATTTTTGATACTTATTTAGAGGCAAATTATAAACCATATCAAGTTTAAAGTTGCTACTATTTACCTCAAACTTTTTTATATCCTCCCCAAAAGCTAAACTAATAAGAAATACTAATATAAAAACTCTCATAATATATCCTTTCTTTTAAATAAAATATACCCTACGCTTGCAAAAAGAACTCCCAAAA
>JAADEQ010000161.1 GCA_013153345.1 Campylobacterota bacterium
TCACTTAAACCACAACAACAATATTATGACATATCACTCTCTCTTCCAACCAAAATATTACACTTTGCTATTTTGCTTAGATAAAATATCTTTTACAATCTTATAGCCATGATTTAATGCAATTGCAATTGAACCTCCACTCTTAAATGCAATATCTCCTGCAATATATAGCCCATCTACTGAAGTCTCCAAATTATCTTTTAATATAGGCTCTCCCCTATCATCCAACTCAATATTGGCATTTTTCAAAAAATCAACTGGTGTTGTGCCACCTATTGCATAAACTACTCTATCAAACACTTCACTACTTCCATCTGTAAAGTTAACCTTAACTCTTCCTTGCTCATTCTCTAAACTCTTTATATCCACTCCCAGTTTAGGTCTTACTCTCCCATCCTTAAAAGCTTTTAGGATATTCTCTTTATTGGTTGGATTTGGACGAGTTAAATTGGCTTTTCTATAGTTAAGAGTAACATCATTAAAATTTGAGAGCTCAATTGCATACTCTGTAGCGCTATCCCCTCCTCCAACAACTAATATCTTCTCCCCTCTATCACAACTATCCAAATTAAAATTTACTCTCTTCTTTATCGAAGGAGGAATCTTATATGAAGGTTTATTTGGCTTTCCCATTCTCCCAATTGCTACTACAACATTCTTTGCCTTAAACTCCCCCCTATTAGACCTTACCTTAAATATATCACCCTCTTTACTAATCTTATCCACTTCACAATTAAAATGGCTATCAATCTTATGAGAATCAATTAAGTCATCAAAAAAGTCTATTGTGCTCTCTTTTGTTCCATCACTAAATGGGACATTCCCCTCCATATCAACAATCTGTCCTTGCCAATCTTTATCTACTCTTTTATTATCTTTATAAAACTTCCTAATAGTATCTGAGTGGTTATCGCTCTTTTCTAGTAATAAAATCTTATCTAATCCCAAAACTTTAGCCTCAATTGCACTACCTATTCCACCTGGACCTCCACCTACAATAATCAAATCATAAATCTTCTCATCTTTTTCCATCTCTACCCCTTTTTTAGAAATATTTTACATCAATTAAAAGAGTTTATATTTCAAAATGCAAAAAAAATTAAAAAGAAATTAAAGAATTGTATACATTATAAGCACTCTAAAGATTTTTTAGATAAAATATATCAATAGATAATTTTTATTAAGGAGGATAAAATAAAATCAATAACTTTAGAGCGACTAATTCTTATTATCTCTTTTATTTATCTATTTTATAACTATCGCTTCTTCTCAAACACCCTCCAAATATATATTGTAGAAAATAGTTTTTGGTTTATTATATCTTTAGCTCTAGTTCTTTTCTTATTCAATCTACTTATATTTTCTCTTTTAAGCTTTAGATATACAACAAAACCTCTATTTATTACTCTTTTTATCCTCTCTTCAATTACTGCTTATTTTATGGATAGCTACAATACTATTATAAATAGTGAAATGATTAGAAACATACTTCAAACTAATATGAAAGAGTCATTAGAGCTATTTAATATAAAACTTCTCCTATATCTTGGATTTCTTGGGATAATTCCATCTTTTATTATATATAAGTTAAAAATTATCTACCCATCTTTTAAAAGAGCAATATTTTTAAAAATAAAATATACAACTGCTACACTCCTATTAATCGCAGCCATATTTTTTCTATTTAGTAAACACTACACCTCTTTTTTTAGAGAGCATAAACCCTTAAGATATAGTATAAATCCTCACTTCTGGCTCTACTCAATTGGAAAATATATAAATACCCTTACTATAACCCCAACTTCTTTAAAAGCAATTGGATTGGATGCTAAAATTATTGAAGAAGAGGAGGAGGAAAAACCCCACAATGAGTTGGTAATATTTGTATTGGGTGAGACAGCACGAAGCGACCACTTCTCACTTAATGGTTATAAAAAAAAGACCAACCCTCTACTAGAAAAAGAGGATATTATTAGCTTTAAGAATCTCTCATCATGTGGCACCTCAACAGCCTTTTCTGTCCCTTGTATCTTCTCTTTTTATGATAGAAAAAATTTCTCATATAAAAAAGCCAAAACTACCTATAATATATTAGATATTCTTAACTATACTAATAAAATAGAGATTCTTTGGAGAGATAACAATTCAGATAGCAAAGGAGTTGCTCTAAGAGTTAAATATGAAGATTTTAAGAGCCCAAAAAATAATCCAATCTGCTTTGAAGGCGAGTGTAGAGATGAGGGTATGCTAGTTGGACTAGAGAAATTTATTAAAGAGCATCCAAATAAAGATATATTTATTGTGCTTCACCAAATAGGAAGCCATGGGCCAGCATACTATAAACGCTATCCAAAGGAGTTTGAAAAATTCACTCCTGTTTGCAAAACAAATCAACTTCAAGAGTGCTCAAAAGAAGAGATTATAAATAGCTATGATAATACTATATTATATACTGACTATTTCTTATCCAAAGTTATTAACTTTCTTAAAAAGTATGAAAAACAGCACTATCAAACCGCTATGCTATATGTAAGCGACCATGGCGAGAGTCTAGGAGAAAATGGTATCTACCTTCATGGCCTCCCATACTTTATTGCTCCAAAAGCCCAAAAGAGTGTAGCAGCGCTATTATGGTTAGGAGAGAATATCAAAGAAGATATCAACTATAGATTAGTAAAAGCAAAAGAGAATCAAAAACTATCTCATGATTCAATTTTTCATACGCTATTAGGACTATTTGAAGTTCAAACTAAACTATACAAAAAAGAGGAGGATATATTAAGATAACTACTCCTCCATATCCTTTGCCTCAATCTCCATATATGCCTTTTGAAGATGCTTTGCACTTTGACGCTTGAAAGCATCCCAAGAGGCATAATCTTTTAACTCCTTATAAAGCGCCTCTTTATAGACATATGCCTCTTCATCATTATCATAAGCCTTTTTTGCATATTTAACTAATGTCTTTAGATATTTTAAATATGGCTCAATCACCTCCTCTTTTGTCCCACTAATTCCATGCCCTGGCACATATACTTTTGCATTAGTATCTTTTTTAATCTTTTCTAAAAACTCAATATTTCCCAAAATTGAAGAGCTACTATCAAATGCCCCAAGTCTTCCTCTCATAACATTATCACCCAAAAAGATAGTATCACTATTGTGATGCTTTATTACAATATCAGTATCTGTATGAGCCACTTTTGGATGGATAATCTCAAACTTCTCTCCATCAATCTCTAATATATCTCCATCTTTAATCTCTTTATTTGGAAAAGCATAAGGTTTTGTCCCCTTAAGATTATGAGTTAATCTATCTAAAATATTATACCAATTATCTGCCTCTCCCTCCTTTACCTCTTTTATCATTTGAGGGTGCGCATATATATCAATCTTTGGATGCTTCTTTAAAACAGCTAAATTTGCAAACCAGTGGTCTCCATGTTTATGGGTATTTAAGACTGCTAAAACCGGCTTTTTACTAACCTTTTCAATCTCCTTTACAATCTCAACCCCAACATTATAGTTTCCTCCCGGGTCAATTACAATAAGCCCCTTCTTACCCTCAATAATCGCGGGATTATTCATAAATCCTTTATTTTTTACACTAGGCTCCATTATAGGCCCATGCATTATATAGACATTTTTATTTAACTTCTCAAACTTATACTCCCCAAGCTCTCCCAATGAAAACCCATTACTAAAAGTTATCAAGCAAGCTATAAAAAAAATTAATTTCTTCATTAACTTTTCCTTATTTAAAAGTATTTATTTTTATTATATCACATAAATTCATAAACAATTCATATAGCTTTAATACAATTGCAGCTAAAAAAGGATAGAAGATGCAAAAATACACAAATAGATTTGCTCTAATTCACTGGCTTCATGCAATATTAATCTCAATGGCTCTACTTGGAGGAGCTTTAGGACTTCCAGACCTACCAAAAGAGCCAAGTAGCGAACTTGAATCATTTAAGATGCATATGATAGTTGGAGCTTTAACTTTTATTGTATTAATTATAAGAATCTATTTAGTTAGAAAAGAGCCTGAGCTTGAAGAGCTAAATATGAGTGAGGCAAAAAAGAGATTTGTAAAACTAATCCATCGTTTAATTTATATATTTATTGGCCTTACTGCCCTTAGTGGAATGGCAACAGCTAAAAGCTCCAATCTAGAACAAGTAGCAATCTTTGGAAAAGATAAAGCTCTTTACTCTCCAACCGATTTAACCTTCACATTTGCTCAAATTCACGCAATAAGTGCATATATATTAGCTGCTTTAATTTTTATTCATATAATCGGAGTAATCATTTATATTCTTCAAGGAAATAGAGATATACTAAAAAGAGTTTGGTTTTAACTCCTTTTTTTCTCTCCTCTCCTAAACTTCTTTTAAGATTAATTTGCCAAAATGTAGCAAAAACAATAGGGCAAATATATGAAAGAGATAAATAGTGTATGCACATATTGCGGGGTTGGCTGCGATATTACTGCAGTTGTTGAAGATAATAAAATAAAAAAAATTTATGCTCAAAAAGATGGTGTTGTATCTCAAGGGAAATTATGCATTAAGGGAAAATATGGATATGATTTTGTTGATAGTAAAGATAGATTAAGAGCTCCACTAATTTCAAAAAGATTTTTAGATAAAAATCCTTCAATTTATAAAGAGTATAAAGAGCATTTAAATGAGTTTGATAGCAACTTCTTTTCTACTACTTTTGATATTGCAACAACAATTGCTGCAAAAAAGCTAAAAGAGATAACTTCAAAATATGGAAGCCATAGCTTTTGTGCAATTGGAGGGGCAAGAACAAGTTGTGAAAATGCCTATATTTTTCAAAAGTTTTGTAGAGAATCAATTGGCTCACCTCATGTTGATAATTGTGCAAGAGTCTGCCACTCTCCAAGTCTAAAGGGAATGAGAGCAACAATTGGAGAGGGGGCTGCAACAAATCCATATAATGATATTTATGATAGTGAGTTTATTATTGTAATTGGCTCAAATACAATTGAAGCACATCCAATTGTTGCAAATAGATTAGTTGAGGTGGCAAATACAAAAGATAATATTGCCGTAATTGATGTTCGTCCAACTAAGCTTGCAAAAATGGCAAAATATAACTGCATAATCCCATTTGAAGCAAATTTATTAATTTTAAATATGATGGCATATGTAATTATTAAAGAGGAGCTCTATAATAAAGAGTTTGTTGAAAATAGAACCAAAAATTTTGAGGAGTTTAAAGAGAAAATCTTAAATGATGAGTATGCAAATCCCAATTTTTTCAAGCAGATTAAAGGATATGAGGAGTTAGCAATTTTAATTCCAAAAATTGCAAGAGAGTATGCTCTAAAAAAGAGTATGATATTTTGGGGGCTTGGAGTTACAGAGCATATTGATGGAAGTTATGCAGTTATGGCAATAACTCATTTAGCGCTTCTAACTGGAAATATTGGCAAAAAAGGCGCTGGGCTTATGCCGCTTCGTGGCCAAAATAATGTGCAAGGGGCTTGCGATATGGGCTGCTTGCCATATTATGGGCCAGATTATACAACTCCAAAAGAGATTGGGCTAATGACGCCCCAGCTTATTGAAAAGATGCAAGAGGGCTCTATTAAAGCACTTTTAAATATGGGAGAAGATATTACTCATATCCATCCAAATATAAATAAGAGCATAAAAGCAGTTTCAAATTTAGAGCTTTTAATTGTTCAAGAGCTATTTTTAACCGATATTGCAAAAAGAGCTGATATTGTCTTTGGTGTAAAAAGCGCTTATGAGAAAGAGGGAGTCTATGTTAATGCAATGAGAAGGCTGCACCTCTCAACTCCTCTTGTAAAGAGCAATCTGCCAGATGATTGGGAGGTTATTCAAGCAATTGATAATAAAATGGGAGGTAATTTTAGCTATAAAAGCAGTGAGGATATCTGGAATGAGGTTAGAGTTGTAGCAAAAAATCGCTTTAGTGGGGCTGCATATTATCGCCTAAGACGCCATGCAAAAAGAGGAATGCAGTGGCCAATCTACCATGAAGATACTCCAATTTTGCATATTTTAGATTTTAGAACACCTGATGGGCTTGGAAGATTTGTATATTCAAAATGGAAAAAAAGAGGAATGATTGAAGAGATTTTGCAAGATTGCCTATTTGATGAGTCACTAAATGGGTGGTATTTAACAACAGGAAGAGTGCTTTCTCAATATAATAATAGCGCTCAAACCAAAAGAAGCCCAAAACTAAATAAGCGCTATGAAAAAGATATTTTGCTTGCTCCCATCACGGCAAAAGGAAAAATCGCAAATAAAGTTATTTTAAAAAGCAAATTTGGAGAGAGCGAGGTGTTAGATGTTAAGTTTGTTGAGGGAATGAAACCAAAGACTCTATTTACCACCTTTCACCACGCAAACTCAAAAATAAATGCCCTCTTTGGGGATGAGAGTGATGAGTTTGTTAAGACTGCAAAATTTAAAAGCGTAAAGGTTGATATTATAAATATAAGCGATGTAGTGTGGGGAAGCTAAGCAAAAAAATTGGCCTTGAGGCTGAAAAAAAAGCTGTTTTGTTTTTAGAGCAAAATGGCTTTTTTATAGTTGAGAGAAATTTTTATGCCAAAAAGTATGGCGAGATTGATATAGTGGCTAAAAAAGGGGATGTTTTACA
>JAADEQ010000109.1 GCA_013153345.1 Campylobacterota bacterium
CTTCATAACTAAGTGTTTTGGACCTGTTGCATCAGCTGTGATAAATGGTAAATTAATCTCAGTCTCAGTTGCAGTTGATAGCTCTTTTTTAGCATTCTCAGCTGCTTCTTTAAGTCTTTGAAGAGCCATCATATCTTGTTTTAAATCGATTCCATGCTCTTTTTTAAACTCTTCAACAATATAATCAATAATTCTATTATCAAAATCATCTCCACCTAAGAATGCATCTCCACCAGTTGCAAGAACCTCAACTACACCATCTCCAGTCTCTAGAATTGTAACATCAAATGTACCACCACCAAGGTCATAAACTGCAATATTTTCGCTCTCTTTTTTATCAAGACCATAAGCTAGTGCTGCTGCAGTTGGCTCATTAATAATTCTTAAAACATTTAGTCCAGCAATTGTTCCAGCCTCTTTTGTTGCCTTTCTTTGAGCATCGTTAAAATATGCTGGAACTGTAATTACAACATCTTTTACCTCTTGACCAAGGTAAGCCTCAGCATCCTCTTTTAGTTTCATTAAGATTTTTGCAGAAATCTCTTGAGGAGTATATACTTTTCCATCAACCTCAATTGCACAAGCACCATTTTTATCTACAATATGGTATGGAAGTCTCTCTTTAGCCTCTTTAGCCTTATCTTCATTACACATAAGCCCCATAATTCTCTTAACTGAGTATATAGTTTTTTCTGGGTTTGTTACCATCTGTCTTTTTGCAGGCTCTCCAACTAAAACTTCCCCTTTGTCAGTAAAAGCTACAATTGATGGAGTTGTATTTCTTCCCTCTTTATTTGGGATTATTTTTGCTTCTCCATTATCATATACTGCCATTGCAGAGTTTGTTGTTCCTAAATCTATTCCTATTGCTTTACTCATCTATTCTCCTTGCCTTAAAATTTTTTGTAATTTTATCTTTTTTTAATAAGTTTAATTGCAACTTAAGTTGCTTATTTGCAACTACTAACCATTGCAGGTCTAAGTAGTCTATCTTTAAGTTTATATCCCTTTTGTAAAACTTTTACAATCTCACCACTTTTGTGGTTATCGCTCTCTTCTTGCATTACAACTTGGTGTAGATTTGGGTCAAATTCACCCTCACTTTCAATCTCTTCAACACCATGTTTTTTTAGTATATTTACAAGTTGGTTATATGTTAAGTTGATTCCTTCTTTAATCTTCTCAATAGCCTCCTCATTTGGCTCTTTGATTTGGTCAATTGAGTGAAGAGCTTGCTCAAAAGTATCTAGAACAGTTAAAAGGTCTTTTGCAAAAGACTCATTTGCAAATGCAACTGCATCGCTCTTTTCTCTCTCAAGCCTTTTTTTGCTATTATCAAAATCAGCAACTGCTCTTAGATACTTATCTTTATAGCTCTCAAGCTCCTCTTGGCACTTTTGAAGCTCATCATTTTGTGATGCTTCAGTCTGCTCTTGAGGCGCTACCTCTTGGTTATTCTCTGTAGACTCAGCGACTGGTTGAGTCTGTTTTTGCTCTTCATTTTTGCGTGCTCTCTTTTTCTTGCTCATAATGCCTCCTGAAAAAAAATTAGCGTTATTATATAATATTAACTTATAATTGTCAAGTTAAATACTAAAAAAGACTTAAATAAGTTGATAGCCATTCACTAAAGGTTTACTTTTGACCAAAAAATCCTATTTTAAATTATATTAAATTTTATGGCAAAAAGTAAAGGAAAATGGGCTAAAAATTGGGAAGTGCATAGCAAAAAGCTATGCAAAGAGTTAGTTTCTAATTCCTAGAGTCTCTTTAATTTGAGTATATCTATCAAAATCTTTTTTTCTAAGATATCTTAAGAGTCTTCTTCTTTGTCCAACAAGTTTTAAAAGTCCAAGTCTTGAGCTATGGTCTTTTTTATTAATCTTTAGATGCTCTGTTAGATTTTTAATTCTTTCAGTCAGCAAAGCAATCTGAACCTCTGGGGAACCTGTATCTCTTTCATTTCTGGCAAATTTTGAGATTATTTCACTCTTTTTCGCCGAATCTAAAGCCATTTTGACCTCCTGATTGGTATTTTAAAGCAAAATAGTATCTAAAATTTATTAAAATAGTAATAAAAATTTTTAAAAACTCTCTAATTTTTCTTAATCTTAATGAATTTAGAGTAAAATAGTCTTATTTGAAAGTAAAGGATTTTTGATGCTATTGACTAGAGCCAGCGAATATGCTCTCTTATCTTTAGATTTAATTATCAAATCTGATAAACCCCTTGGCTCAGAGCAGCTTGCTAAGGAGTTAAATTTACCTAAAAGTTTTTTGGCTAAAATTTTGCAAAACTTAGCAAAGGGAGATATTTTAGTATCTCATAGGGGCTCATATGGAGGCTATACCCTAAAAAAAAAGCCAAGTGAGATAACTTTATATGATATAATAAGCTGCGCTGAAGGGAAAAAGGCAGTTGTATTTGATTGTCTATCCCATAGTTGCCCAAATGGGGCTGTTGGAACTTGCTCAATATCTCCTTTTTTAGCAAGATTTCAATTTAAGATTGATAACTATTTAAAAAATTTAACATTAGAAGAGTTGTTTAATGAGTGATTTTAATAGAGTATACCATCTATCCCATATTGACCTTGATGGGTATGGGTGTCAATATTTAACTACGAAAGCCTTTAATGATATAAAGTGTTATAATGCAAATTATGGAGGTGAGGTTAATGAGCGCCTTAGTGAAATAATTAGTGAGATAAAAGAGGATAAGAAGAAAGATTCTTCAATTAAGCCTTTGATTTTAATTACAGATTTAAATCTAACAACAAAAGAGTGCAACTCTTTAGAAAAAGAGGCAATGAAAGTTGAAGGAGGCTGCAAAATATTGCTTCTTGACCACCACGCAACAGGAAGCAATGCAGCAAATAATATTGCTTGGTACTATCTTGATACCTCAAGGAGTGCGACTAAGATAACTTATGATTGGCTAAGAGAGCAGTTTGATTTTGATAAAGAGGGGGAGTTTGAAAAGATAGTTGAAGCAATTAATGCAATTGATATCTGGATTGATGATAGTCCATATTTTGATTTTGGAAGAGTTTTAATTGGAATGATTAGTGGAGCAAAAGAGGTAAATAGAATTGTATTTGCAAATGAGGATAGAGCCTATAAATTAAAGCTTATTGATGAGGCAAAAGAGATTTTAAATAAATATCCATTAGATGAGGCTCCAATTGCACTTGATGATAGACTCCATTTTATCAAAAAAGATTTTTTTAGAGTAGATAAAAATGATACAAAAGATAATTTAGTAGCCGATTTTATAGCTGATATCTTAACTAAAAATAGAGATAGAATGAGTGTAACTTTTAAGGGCTATAGAGGAATTTTAACCTACTCAACAGGAAATACCTCTTTAATTGGAAATAATTTTTTGGTTAAAAACAAAGATTTTGATTTTTATATGGATGTAAATGCGCATGGTGGCTTTAGCCTAAGAAGCAATAATAAGGTTGATGTATCTAAAATGGCTGAGATAATTGGAAAAGGTGGAGGGCATCCAAATGCAAGTGGTGGTAAGATTGAGGGGTATAAAGATAGCTTTGTATATGAAAAACTAAGAGAGTTTGTTCAAGACTATTTGAGTCAAAAAGAGAAAGATGCTAAGGAGATAAAAAGAGATGAGGATGAAGTTAAAGAGGATGCTAACACTTCAGCAGCAACTAAATGATGAGACAAATGGAAAAGAGTGGGAGAGAGGTGTTACAAAGCAGGGCAAAATAATTGATTGGAAAAGAGCAATCTATCTTGAGTTAGCTGAGCTTATTGATAGCTATCCTTGGAAGCACTGGAAGAGCATTGATGCAAAAGTTGATTATGAAAATATCAAGGTTGAGCTTGTTGATATTTGGCACTTTGTTATGAGCGAGATTTTAAGGCAAAACTATCTTGATAAAAAGCTATCTTTTAATGAGCTTGCCTCTTTAATTGAAAAGGATATTAAAGATATAAGAGCAGTAAAAAAAGAGAACTTCTATCAAGAGATAGAGGAGTTTGAAAAGCTTCTTAGTCTGCTCTTTTGCAATTTTGATATTTGGGAGTTTACAAAGGAGTTTTTTAAAGCTTCATATATGGTTGGACTTGATTTTAACTCTTTATATAAACTCTATATTGGTAAAAATATTCTTAATAAATTTCGCCAAGATAATGGATATAAAGAGGGAAGCTACAATAAATATTGGAATGGAAGAGAGGATAATGAGGTTTTACAAGAGATTTTAGAGCAAAAAGAGTCTCTCTCTCCAGCTGAGCTTTATAGTGAATTGGAGAGAGAGTATAAAGTAGAAAAGCTCTAATTGGTTAGCCTTGCGTCGATATAGCTAACAATTGGAATATCAATTACTCTAACTGCTTTTGCAATCCCATCATCTCCAACTACAAATATAATCTCTCCACTTTTGCTCTTTAGAATCCTCTTTTTGGTTACAATATGAAATACCCATCCTCCACCATCTACTTTCATACTTTTAGCCTCTTTTTGTTGCACCTTTTTTGATGGAATCTTAATTAATAAATCTCCTCCATACTTCTCCATTCCAGCAACCTTCATTCTATAGACTCCAGCTGGTTTTCCCTTTAGATTTGTTACTATATTGTGGTAGGAGTTTAATAAATCATTATAGGTAAAGTAGGGGAGTGGCTTTGAGTAGTTTGTCTTTATCTTTCCATCAACCCACTTTTTTCTCTTCTTTATAACTTTTTTATTTTTATAATCAAAAACATACTCCAAATAGCTCTTTTTATTTTTATAGGTTAGATGTTGAGCAAACTTATTTGAGTAGTAGTTGTTATTTTTAATAAAGCCAGTTGAGCTATAGCTCTCAGCTCTATTTCCAGAGAGGGTCTTTGCAAAACCATAAGTCCTTAGATTTGCATCTATTGAGTAGCTTTTTGGTGTGGTTGAGTATTGAATATTAACCTCCCCAATCTCTCCAAATAAAGGGGCATATACTTTATATTTTAAACTAGCTCCAAAAGCCGTTGAGATAGTTATTAGCGTAGATAGTAATAGTTTCATTCTTTATCCCTTTACTTTTTTTAATTATACATTAGCTATTGTTTATAATGTGTTAATAAAATTAAAAACTTTAGATATAATTTGCAAAAAAGTTAGGAGAGCTATGAAAAAAGTAGCAATTATTGGAAAGCCAAATGTTGGAAAGAGCTCTTTATTTAATCGTCTTATAAAAAAAAGAGATGCAATAACTTCAGATGTTAGTGGCACAACAAGAGATATCAAAAAAGGAGTTGTTGAGCTTGAAGATAGAGAGTTTGAGCTAATTGATACGGGGGGGCTTGATTTTAGCAGCGAGCTATTTAGCAAAGTTGGAAAAAAGGCTCTTGATGCGGCAAAAGAGGCTGATATAATTTTGTATATGGTTGATGGCAAAAGCATTGTTGATGAGGAGGATAAAAAGAGATTTTGGGAGCTTCAAAAGCTAAATAAGCCAATAGCATTGATTGTAAATAAGATTGATAATGATAAGGAGCTGCAAAATAGATTTTGGGAGTTTAGCGAATTTGGAGCTGAGCATATATTTCCCATCTCAGTTAGCCACAATAGGGGATTAAATAAGCTCTATAATTGGCTTGAGTCTTTAATTCCTCCAAATAAAGAGGTTATTATTGAAGATAATGATATTCCTTTGGAGCTTCTTTTACAAGAGCAGCAAGAAGAGCAAGAGGATAAAGATATAAAAGTTGCAATTATTGGAAGGGTAAATACAGGCAAAAGCTCTTTATTAAATGCGTTGCTAAAGGATGAGAGAAGTATAGTAAGCGATATTGCAGGAACAACAATTGATCCGGTTGATGAGAGCATTGAGTATAAAGATTATAATATTACCTTTGTTGATACGGCTGGAATTAGAAGAAGAGGAAAGATTGTTGGGCTTGAGAAGTTTGCTTTAAATAGAACTGAAAATATGCTAAAAGAGGCAGATATTGCAATTTTGCTATTAGATGCAACAGAGGGAGTAACCGAGCTTGATGAGAGAATTGCAGGGCTTATTGATAAATATAAGCTTGGGGCATTAATTGTTTTAAATAAGTGGGATATTAGAGGCCAAAAGGAGTATAAAGAGGCGATTGAGGATGTTAGAGATAAGCTAAAGTTTTTGCACTATGCTCCAATTCTTACAATCTCAGCAAAGACAGGCCAAAGAGTCAATAGAATTTTAGATAAAATTATAGAAATCTATCAGCGCTATAGCAAAAGAATCCCAACTTCAAAACTAAATGAGGCAATTAAGGCTGCAATTGCAAGACACCATATCCCAAGCCACCATGGACAAGTTGTAAATATTAAATATGCAACTCAATTTGATACAAAACCTCCAAGAATTGCTCTAATTGTAAATAAGCCCCATCTGCTGCACTTTAGCTATCTTAGATATCTTAGCAACTATTTAAGAGAGCAGTTTGATTTTGAGGGAGTTCCTATTGAGCTAATTCCAAGAAAAAATAGCGATAGATTTGAGGATGAGAAGTAGGGTTAGAAGGTATTTAACTTCTCTTTTCTCTTTTTAAAATCTGGCATATAAGTTGATATATAATTATAAAAATCTTTACTATGGTTTGGATAAA
>JAADEQ010000149.1 GCA_013153345.1 Campylobacterota bacterium
GATATCTTCTCTATTTATTCCCTTTTTTTCTTCTTTGTTATTATCTTCCATTGCTTTTCCTTTTTTTCTATTTTACCATAAAATTTTACTCTTTATCACAAAATATTTTTTGCAAACAACTATAATGCTCAACTCTTCTATCTCTAAAAAAAGGCCAAATATCTCTTACCTCTTTGGTTCTATTTAAATCTATACTAGCAGTTAGAGTCTGCTCCTTCTCATTGGCTTTGGCTAGAAACTCCCCTTGAGGTCCTACAATAAAGCTATTTCCCCAAAATCTAATCCCTTCAATCACACCTGAGGGGTCCTCTTCAAAGCCACATCTATTGCAACTAACCAGTGGAAGACCATTAGCAATTGCATGAGCTCTTTGAATTGTTATCCAAGCATCTAATTGGCGCTTTTTCTCCTCTTCATCATCCCCATCAAACCATCCAATAGCAGTTGGATATATCAATATCTCAGCCCCTTTTAGTGCCATAACTCTTGCAGCCTCCACAAACCACTGGTCCCAACAAATTAATACTCCTAACTTTCCAACTGAAGTCTCAATTGGCTCAAACCCTAAATCTCCTGGAGTAAAGTAGAACTTCTCATAAAAGCCGGGGTCATCTGGAATATGCATCTTTCTATATTTTCCCGCAACCTCTCCTTTATCAAATACCACTGCAGTATTGTGATACAACCCTGGCGCTCTTTTTTCAAATAGAGAAGTAACCAATACAATATTATACTTTTTGCTAACTTTTGCCCAAAATTTTATATCCTCTTCAAAACTTTGAGCATACTCAAAATATTTTACATCCTCACTTTTACAAAAATATTCACTTTGATGAAGCTCTTGTAAAACAATTAACTCACTTCCCTCTTTAGCTAGCTCTTTTATCTTCTTTTTTGTATCTTTTACCATCTTATCTTTTGAGCCTCTATAACTCATCTGCATTAGTGAAACCTTCATCTTTTCCTCCTTTTAAAAACTAACTTGCATTGTGGAGCAATGAATGCTTCCTCCTTGTTCCACTAACTTTAAACTATCAATTAAGATTATCTCCCTATCCCCAAAGAGCCTCTTAAAAATCTCTCTTGCCTCTTTATCTTTAGGGCTTTGATAGGAAGGGACAATTACAGCCTTATTGGTAATTAAAAAGTTTGCATAGCTTGTTGGAAGACGCCTATTATTTTTATATTTTGGCTCAGTAAAAGGCAAAGGGATTAGATTATACCTTCTTCCATCAGCCATTCTAAGAGATTTTAACTCCTTTTCCATCTCTAATAAAGATTTATAGTGAATATCATTGCTATCTTCACACTTAATATATGCAATCGTATCAAAAGATATAAATCTAGCTAACATATCAATATGCCCATCGGTATCATCCCCCTCAAGATAGCTATTCTCTATCCATAATACCCTTTTTGCTCCAAGAGAGTTTTTTAATACCTCTTCAACCTCTTTTAAAGATATGTCACCATTTCTATTTGGGTTTAATAGGCAAGATTTAGTAGTTAAGATAGTTCCTTTTCCATCACTCTCAATAGCTCCCCCCTCTAATACAAAATTGTAGCTCTTTAAAGGGGTATTTCCAAAAAAGCCCTTCTTATGCAAATTTTTAGTAACTAAATTATCTTTTGTAGCCTCAAACTTTCCCCCCCAGCCATTAAATATAAAATCAGCCAAAAGAGCTCTATTCTCTCTTTCCAAACTCAATGGGCCATAATCTCTAACCCAAGTATCATTAAACTCCTCTTTAATAAATATAATATTTGTAGTTGAGCAAAAATATCTTTTAGCCTCTTCTATATCCTCTACGAGCAGATATACTAATTGAGAATAGGCAATAGCTTGAGCAATCTTAAAAAATGGCACTCTAGCATTTTCTAAATCATCTTTCCAATCACTATTTTTGTGAGGAAATGCCATTAAGATTAAATTTTGTCTCTCCCATTCAGCTTTTAGTCTCATCAATCAATATCCCATTTATTATCTGGACCTTCATTATTGTTGCTTCTTTTAATAGAGCCTATAAGCTCCTTTCCCAAAAGATATAAAATTGCTAAAGTCATAATAAAAGCTACTATTTTTGTATAAAAAATCCACTCCATTATATTAACTCAACCCCCTTTTCTCCTCTCTTTAACTCACCTATAATATAGCCATCGCTACTATTAATTACCTCATCAACATCTTCTTTTTTAACAACTAAAATCATTCCAACCCCCATATTAAAGGTCCTATACATCTCCTCTTCATCCACATATTTAGATATAAACTCAAAAATATAAGGGCTCTTTATTTTATCTTTAAAGATAGTAGCTCCAATATCATTAGGCAATACTCTTGGAAGATTCTCAACTATTCCTCCCCCTGTAATATGAGAAAGAGCTACAATCTTATCTTTTAATCTTTTAAACTCTTTAACATATATTCTAGTTGGCCTTAATAGAGTCTTAATTAGAGGCTCTCCATTAAAGTCGCTATTAAAATCCATCTTTAACTCTTCAAAAAATAGTCTTCTAACTAGCGAATATCCATTTGAGTGGACTCCTGAACTTGGTAAAGCAACTAATATCTCATCTCCTTTAACTTTTGAGACTCTATCAATCTCTTGCTTTTCTCCAATTCCAACGGCAAACCCAGCCAAATCAAAATCATCCTCGCTATACATTCCGGGCATCTCAGCAGTCTCTCCTCCAATTAAAGCACACTCCGCCTCAATACACCCTTTAGCAATTGATTTAATAACCTCTTTTGCCTCATTAACTTTGAGCTTTCCGGTTGCATAATAATCTAAAAAGAACATTGGGGTTGCAAAGCTACATATTAAATCATTAACACACATTGCTACTAAATCAATCCCAATCCCATCAAACTTTTTGCTCTCAATTGCAAGCTTTAGCTTTGTTCCAACCCCATCAGTTGCACTAAGAAGCACCGGCTCTTTATATCCCTTTGGAAGCTCATAAGCTCCTGCAAATGAGCCAATCCCTCCAATTACATTCTTATCAAATGTAGATTTTACATCCTCTTTTATCTCTTCAACCAATAAATTCCCAGCATCAATATCAACGCCAGCATCCTTATAACTAATTTTGCTCATTATCTATCCTCGCATTTTGGTAATATTTTGCTAAGCACTGCTCTAATAGGACAAAAGCCACTAAATCCATCTATTAATAGTACAACAATTAAGGCTAAATTGATAATAACCATTAGTGGAAGGTTTTTACTCCCTAAAAATCCAAGTGAAAATCCTATTAAAATAGCAATTATTATACTTCTTACTCTCTCAACACACATTAAATTTCCTTAATCTATATATCTATCTTTTTTCATCTTGTTCTCTTTGTTTATTTCGTTAATAATAACTCCAATAATTCCAACTCCAGCTGCAACTAAAGCTAGTGTAATAGTTAGTTTAATATAACTACCCCAACTAATAACATCTCCCCAAATTTTTATAAGAGTTAAAATAATCCAGCTGCTAAGTAAAATAGAGATGATTATTCCTGTAACCTTTAATATCATCTCTTTTCTCTCTCAAGCACTACCAAATAGGCCTCTCTATCCCAAAATAGAAATAGCCTTCTAATATCCTTTTCCATTGTAACAACTCTCCAACCCTCTTTAGCATGCTCATTTAAAAACTCACTAAATCTAACCGGGTCAACCTTTGAACTTCCTAAAACTAATGAACCTAAAGCACTCTCTTGATAAATAACTACATTATACTCTACCTCTTTCATACTCTACTCTCCATATATGGCCTTAAAGCTTTTGGAATCTCAATTGAGCCATCTTTGTTTTGGAAATTCTCCATTATTGCAATTAATGTTCTTCCAACAGCTAAGGCTGAGCCATTTAGAGTATGAACTAAATAGTTTTTCTTTCCATCTTTATATCTAATCTTAGCTCTTCTTGCTTGAAAATCTCTAGTATTACTAACTGAGCTAATCTCTCTATATTTTCCTTGACCCGGCAGCCAAACCTCTAAATCAATTGTTCTTGCTGCACTAAAGCCTAAATCTCCTGTGCAAAGCTCAACTAATCGATGTGGAAGCTCAAGAGCTTTTAATATATTTGAGGCATTTTCTACCATCTTTTCAAAAATCTCATCACTTTGGTTTGGAGTTGTAATTGCAACCATCTCAACCTTATCAAACTGATGTTGACGAATTATTCCTCTAGTATCTCTGCTTGCACTTCCAGCCTCTTTTCTAAAGCAAGGGGTATAGGAGGTAAGAAGGAGGGGGAGTTTATCTTTTTCAATAATTTCAGAATTATAGATATTAGTTAAAGCCACTTCAGCTGTTGGAATTAGATATAAATCCTCATCTTCAACCTTAAATAGGTCATCTTGAAACTTTGGAAGCTGACCGGTTCCAAGAAGCATCTTTGAATTATTTAAAACAGGCACCCAATACTCTTCAAATCCATTTTTTATATTAAAATCTAAAAAGAAATTAATTAAAGCCCTCTCTAGCCTAGCTCCTTCTTTTGCAAGTAAAGAGAAGCGGCTCTTTGCTAATTTTACCCCCCTTTCAAAATCTATCCATCCATTATTGTTAGCTAACTCCCAATGCTCTTTTGGCTCAAATTCAAACTCTCTTGGCTCAAGGACTCTTTTTATCTCAATATTATCCTCTTCACTCTCTCCAATTGGCACATTTTCATCTGGAAAATTTGGGATTAGAAGCGCTTTTTGATAGAGCTCTTCTTCAATTGCTTTAGCCTCTTTTTCTAGCTCTATAATCTCTTCTTTTAATTTGTCAAGTTTTGCTTTTAATTCGCTAATATCTTTGCCTTGAGCTTTATATGCTCCAAACTCTTTTGATAGAGCCTTTTGGGCTGCTCTTTTCTCCTCAAACTTCTTTAGAGCCTCTTTTTTTCTCTTAAAGAGCTCTTTTATCTCATCTAAAACATTTTGCTCTACTCCCCTTGTAGCAAGTCTCTTAGCAGCCTCCTCAAAATTTTTCTCAAGATATTTTAAATCTATCATATAACCTATCCTAGTTTGATTGTTTTAAGTGTATTATATAGAAAGTTTGATAAAAAGAAGAAAAATACTCCCGCTTAAAAGCGAGAGTTATTCAAGGAGATAAAATGAGTTTTAAAAAAGGTCTTAATATTTGTAGTTTAGTCCTATTGAAGCACCATGAATATGGTCAATCTCATCTGAGGTTGCTAAGTTATATCTATACCCAATATCTAAATCTATATTGGTAGTTAAATTCATAGTTGCTCCAACTTGACCCCCATAAGTTAAAGTTTTAACATTCTCTGTTTGAGTATCCATCGATATCCCACCTATACTTAGTCCAAAGTATGGTCTAAATGCATAGGTATCTATCATTAAATTCTCCATTCCTAAAAAGAAGTAATCAAGCTGTAATAATCCTCTTAGATAGTCATTATAATCATCACTACTTCCAAATTTTTCTAAAATTGCCATGGTTCTCCACTCAACATTTTGAGCTCCAAATCTAATTCCAAATCCTAAACCGCTACTACTAAGCCCTTCTGCCTCAGCACTAAAGGTTGGGTTTAGCTCTATCCCCACAAATGGACCCTCCATAAAATATGTTGAGGAAGTTCCAACTGGTGGGGAGTAGGCGCTCTCTTGACCTTTTGCATCTTCGCTCTCTTGGATGCCAGCACTTAGTTGCGGTTGTGGGTCTGGCTCAAAGCCATTTGAGTTATAGCTATCAACAGCCAAAGTCCCATCTATATTTTCACTATATGCAAACATTGAGGCTAGTAATGCAGCGGTTGCGATTATCTTTTTCATAGCAAACCCCTTAATATTAAATAATTTAAACAATAATAACATAATTTATATTAATTAATCTTAAAATTGACTAAAAGTTAACTTTTTCTTTCATATTTTGAAAATCTGAGTGGTTTTGTATTTAATGAACAGAAGTTCTTAAAGTTCATCTATATTTCATCTTGCTTTTATATAATAAAAATAGATTTTTAAAGGAGTCTTTAGTAAATGCCAAATATTCTTTTATTAGAAGATGATATCTCTTTAAATAAGACGATAGAGTCATTTTTGACCATTAATGGATTTAATGTATTTAGTGCATATGATGGGGAGAGTGCTTTAGATTTGGTATATGAGAATAATATTGATTTAATGCTTATTGATGTAAAGGTTCCAAAGCTTAATGGATTTGACTTTTTAAAGGAGATTAGAAAAGAGGACTCCAAAACTCCAGCAATCTTTATAACATCTTTAAATAGTGTAGAAGATGTTGAGATTGGATTTAATATAGGGTGTGATGATTATATAAAAAAGCCATTTGCTCTAAAGGAGCTTTTGGTTAGAATTAACTCTTTATTAAATAGAGTTTATGGGAGTAAAGACAATAAAATAGAGATTGATGATAATATAGTATTTGATATTAAAGAGCAGCTAGTCTATAAAGATAATCAAAAGATTCCTCTAAAGGCTAAAGAGGCAAAGCTATTATCGCTATTTTTAAAATATCAAAATGAGTTAGTAGATTATGACTTAATAAATAAGACTCTTTGGAGTTATGAACAAGAGCCCAGCAATGGAGCATTAAGGA
>JAADEQ010000139.1 GCA_013153345.1 Campylobacterota bacterium
AGACTCATCAGCAATTCTAAAAAGCTCCTCTACTCTACTTACTCTTTTATCCTCCGCGCTCTTAAAAACCTTTGTTGGCTCACTAATGCCTCCAATTTGAGAATCTGGCAACTTTGCTTCATAATCAATCCCTCTTTTAGGGTAGTTACCACTAAAAAGCTGTTTAAAAAAGATAGCAAAAATTCCTACGGCTATTAAAAAGAGAAAAAGTTGAAATTCATTCATAGAGTGCTCCATTTAAAAAATTTCCTTAGTATATTAAAATTATATAAAAAAGTGCTAAAATTATAAAAAATTATTCAAAGGATAAAAATGAGTCTAAAAGATAGAATTAAAAACGATATAAAAGAGGCGATGAGAGCAAAAGATAGCTTTAAAAGAGATGTCTTAAGAAACTTAAGTGCAGCAATTAAACAAAAAGAGGTTGATGAGAGAAAAGAGCTAAGCGATAGCGATATTGAAGCAATCTTAGCAAAATATGCAAAACAAAGAGAAGATGCAATTGCTCAATTTAAAGAGGCAAATAGAGATGATTTGGTTCAAAAAGAGCAAAAAGAGCTTGAGATTGTATATTGCTATCTACCAAAGCCTTTAAGTGATGAGGAGTTAAGAGAAGTTGTTACTAAAGTAATCAATGAGGTTGGTGCTACTTCAATGAGAGATATGGGTAAAATTATGGGAATAATTAAGAAAGAGTATGGAAGTCAAGCTGATGGAGCAAAAGTAAATAAAATTGTTAAAGAAATCTTAAGCTAATATAGATATTATTGATTTTATAAAACTATTTTAAAGGAGAGTATATGAGAAAATTTGCAAGTATTGTAGCAGCTGGTTTACTCTTTAGTGGTGTAGCAATGGCTAAAGATGTAAAAATTGGAGTGGTACTTCCTCTAACAGGACAAATTGCTGCATTTGGTGAAACGAGTAAAAAAGGTCTTGAGATTGCATATGAAAAAAATCATACTCTAAGCAATGGAGATAATATTAAATTAATCTATGTTGATGATAGAGGTGATAAGGTTGAGGCTGCAACAGCAGTTAAAAAACTATTAAATAAAGATAAAGTTGCAGTAATCTTAGGAGAGGTAGCAAGCTCTAACTCAATGGCAATGGCTCCAATTGCTGAAAAGAATAAAACTCCAATGATTACTCACGCATCAACCAACCCAAGAGTTACAAAAGGTAAAAAATATGTAACTAGAGCTTGCTTTATTGACCCATTCCAAGGTGCAGTAATGGCTAAATATGCACTAGATAATGGTATGAAAAAAGCAGTAGTTGTAACTGATGCAAAACAAGACTACTCTGTAGGACTCTCTAAAGCTTTCAAAAAAGCATACACTGCTGGTGGTGGAGAGATTGTAAAGACGGTATTAATTAACTCTGGAGATAAAGATTTTAATGCTCAAGTTACAGCAATTAAACAAGCAAATCCAGATATTATTGCATTTACTGGATACTATCCAGAAGCAGCACTTTTAGTTAAGCAAGCAAGAGATATGGGAGTTAAAACTCCATTTATTGGAGCTGATGGTGTTGGATTCCCTGAACTAGTAGAGATTGCTGGAAAGGCAGCAGAAGGGTTTATGTATACAGACCACTTTAATGAAGCAGCAGCTACTACTCCAGAAGCAAAAGAGTATGTTGAGGCATATCATAAAAAATATAATAAAGCGGCTGATTCAATGGGAGCACTTGCGGCAGATGCATATGGTATGATTCTTAGCGCAATGGAAAAATGTATCAAAGAGGGTAAAGCAAGTGATGATAAAGAGTGTATCAATACAAATCTAAGAAATACTAAAGGTTATAAAGGAATTACTGGAGAAATCACTATTAATGAAAATGGTGATGCGGTAAAATCTGCAGTAGTAAATGAAGTTAAAGATGGAAAATTTATCTACAAAACCACAGTAAATCCATAATCTACCCCCGCTTTTGCGGGCTTTTTGTATATGTTTTTAGGGGCTAAAAGTATATATAAAAAGTAATAAGGGTAGATTATGGATATGCAAATTTTTTTGCAACAGCTAATTAATGGCGCAAGCCTTGGAAGTATGTATGCTCTAATTGCAATTGGGTATACAATGGTTTATGGAGTATTAAGACTTATTAACTTTGCTCATGGCGATATTATGATGGTTGGAGCATTTCTCACCTACTTTGGAATGGAATCTGGCCTTAGCTTTGAGCTTGCGGCTCTTCTTGGAATTATTGGTGCAGCAATTGTTGGAATATTAACTGATAGAATTGCTTATCGCCCCCTTCGTGATGCTCCAAAAATCTCTCTTTTAATAACAGCAATTGGAATTAGCTTCTTTTTAGAAAATCTATTTACGGTTCTTTTTGGAGCAACACCAAAAGCTTTTAAGGCTCCAGAGTATATCACTAAAGTATTTCATATTGGAGAGATTTATCTGCCAATTTCAGTTATTATCATTCCAACTATCACTTTAATTATCTTAGCAATTGTGCTTTATATTCTTTATAAGACAAAATATGGAATGGCAATTAGAGCTTTAGCTTTTGATATAAAAACCGTTAAACTGATGGGAATTGATGCAGATAAGATTATTATGATAGTATTTATGATTGGTTCAGCTCTTGCTGCAATTGGAGGGATATTTTATGCAATAAGCTACCCATCAATTGACCCTTTAATGGGAGTAATTGTTGGTCTTAAAGCATTTGCTGCAGCAGTTCTTGGAGGAATTGGAAGCGTAACAGGCGCAGTAATTGGAGGATTTATTTTAGGATTTACAGAGATTTTAGTAGTTGCCCTTTTCCCAGAGCTTGGAGGGTATAAAGATGCTTTTGCATTTTTCTTCTTAATTTTAGTGCTGCTCTTTAAACCAACTGGTATTATGGGGCAAGATTTAGAAAGAGGAAGGTTTTAATGAAAAAGGTAATATATTTAATTTTAACCCTTGCATATTTGGCCTTTGTATATTATGCAAAAGATATGTTTGATGCTTATACTCTCTCAATTCTTAGTAATATTGGAATTTTTGCAATATTAGCTCTTAGCTATAACTTAATTAATGGAACTACTGGGCAATTTTCATTAGAGCCAAACGGATTTGTAGCAATTGGAGCCTATATTACTGCTCTTTTGCTAATTCCAGCTGAGACAAAGCTTGATATGTTTGCCCTAACAGACCCAGCACCAATTGTGCTAAAGATGCATGCAGACTTTTTGCCAGCTCTTTTAATTGGAGGAGTAGCTGCTGCATTTGTTGCTCTTCTTCTATCTTTTCCAGTCTTTAGAGTAAGAGGAGACTACTTAGCAATTGTAACTTTGGGCTTTGGATTTATTATTAGAATCTTAGCAATCAATAACCCAGAATATACAAATGGAGCAATGGGGCTAAATGATATCCCTTCCTATGCTGACTTTACTTGGATTGGGACAATTGCGCTAATTACATTTGTTACAATGCTTCATATTGTCTACTCAAAATTTGGAAGAGGGATGAAAGCAATTAGGGATGATGAGGATGCTGCAATTGCAATGGGGCTTAATACTTTTAAATTAAAAACTTTTGCCTTTATGACTAGTGCATTTTTTGAAGGGGTTGGAGGAGGATTATTAGCCTCTTTCCTAACCACAATTACTCCAGACCAATTCTCATTCTTACTAACCTTCCAGCTATTAATTATTATAGTTCTTGGAGGACTTGGAAGTATGAGTGGAACATTAGTTGCTACAATCTTAGTAATGGGAGGAATGGAGTGGTTAAGATTTTTAGATGAGGATATGGTGATTTTTGGAATCCATACAGGGGCTCATCCGGGAATGAGAATGGTAGTATTTTCAATTCTTCTAATTTTAATGATGCTATTTGCACGAAGAGGACTCTTTGGAGATAAAGAGCTTCCAGAGATTATTGAAGAGCTAAAAGAAAAATTTAAAAAGAGTTCAAAATGAGTAGATATATTCTAAGAGTAGAGAATTTAACAATGGATTTTGGAGGGGTTAGAGCAATTGATAATCTAACCTTTAAGGTTCCAAAGGGTTCAACATATGGATTAATAGGGCCAAATGGAGCTGGGAAGACAACGGTTTTTAATATAATTACTGGAAACCTAAAGCCTACCAAAGGAAAGGTCTATTTAGAAGATGAGGATATTACTGGAATCAAACCAAATAAAGCGGTCTATAAAGGAATTGCTAGAACCTTTCAAAATATTAGGCTCTTTAAGAGTATGAGCGTATTGGATAATATATTAATTGGTTTTGATAGAGCTGCTAAATATACCTATTTTGAGGCAATTTTTCGTCTTCCAAGATTTTTTAAATATGAAAAAGAGATTCGCCAAAAAGCATATGAATTAATGGAGATTTTTGGAATTAGAGAGTTTGCTAAATATAATGCAACTGCTTTAAGTTATGGAAATCAAAGAAAAGTTGAGATTGCAAGAGCCTTAGCTACAAATCCAAAATTGCTACTTCTTGATGAGCCAGCGGCAGGGATGAATCCAAAAGAGACAGATGAGCTAGCAGATATTATCTTTAAAATAAAAAAAGATTTTAATCTATCAATTCTATTAATTGAGCACGATATGAAGTTTGTAAATAAGATGTGCGATTTAGTAACGGTGCTTGATTATGGAGAGAAGATTTTTGAAGGAAAACCAAGCGAAGCAATACGAGACCCAAAAGTAATTGCTGCATATCTAGGAGATTTTACTCATGCTTAAGGTAAAGAATTTAGTTGTGAAATATGGTGTAATTAATGCGGTTAGAGGAATTGATTTAGAGGTTAAAAAGGGAGAGATTGTTACCTTAATTGGAGCAAATGGAGCTGGAAAGACCTCAACTCTAAATGCAATTGTAAATTTGGTTAAAAAGAGTGGATATGTGGAGTTTAATGGAGTTGATATTAGCAAAACAAAAACTCACCAAATTGTCCAAATGGGTCTTTCATTGGTGCCAGAGGGAAGAAGAATATTTATAAATTTAACCGTTGAAGAGAATCTTAGAATGGGAGCCTTTAATAATGATGATAAGTTTGAAGAGCTAAAAGAGCAGATGTATAACCGCTTCCCACGCCTAAAAGATAAGAGAAACCAGCTTGGAGGAACCTTAAGTGGAGGAGAGCAGCAGATGCTAGCAATTGCAAGAGCTCTAATGGGGACTCCAAAGATGCTAATGTTGGATGAGCCTAGCCTTGGACTTGCTCCAAAGATTATTGGAGAGGTATTTGATATTATAATCGAACTTAGCAAAACTATTCCAATATTATTGGTTGAACAAAATGCATTTGCAGCCTTAAAGATTGCTGATTATGGATATGTTTTAGAGAATGGTCAAATTACACTCCAAGATAAAGCCTCTAATCTGCTTGGAAATGATGAGGTTAGAGCAAAATATTTAGGAGGATAGAAGATTTTTTACTTAAAAACTGCCCTTATTGTTCTTTTATTTATAGCCCCTCTTTTAAAAGATTTTAAAGCCTACTCAAATGAGCTGATAGTAGGAGTTAAAGATGCTCCTCCATTTGCAATGAGAAATAAACAAGGAGAGTGGGAAGGTATTAGTATTGAGCTTTGGAAGAATATAGCTGATGAGCTAGATTTAAACTACACCTTTAAAGAAGAAAAAAATATAACCTCTCTAATTAGAGGAGTTAAACAAAAAGAGCTAGATAGTGCAATTGCAGCAATTACTATTACATCTGATAGAGAAAAAGAGATTGACTTTTCACACTGCTACTATACCACCAATTTAACTATTGCTATTGCAAAAGAGAATCAAAGCAAACTTATTACTCTGTTAAAGGCCTTTTTTTCATATAAAATGTTAACTATTATCCTCTATTTAACTCTTATTCTTTTTATTATAGGGGCAATTACTTGGCTAATTGAGAGAAATAAAAATAATGAAAACTTTCCAAAAGAGCCAATTAGAGGAATTGGGAGTGGAATATGGTGGGCAGCTGTAACAATGACAACGGTTGGATATGGGGATATGACTCCAAAAACGCTGGGTGGAAGATTAATTGCTCTATTTTGGATGTTTGCCTCTTTGCTTTTGGTCTCTTCAATTATTGCCTCAGTAACTTCTATTTTAATCTCTACAACAAAGCCATCAATAAAGACTCCTAATGATTTAATAAATTTAAAAGTAGGAAGTATTAAAGACTCTGTTAGCGACTTATATTTAAAAGAGAGAAGAATATATCCTATCTACTATGAGAATATCTCTGAAGCTTTAAGTGCATTGGAACAAAAAGAGATAGATGCAGTGGTTTATGATGCTCCACTTCTAAAATATTTAATAAAAAAGGATTTTTCAAAAACTCTAATGGTAACTAATATCTACTTTAATCCTCAACACTATGGAATTGCACTTCAAACCAATAGCCCTCTACGCGAGTCTATAAATACTACTCTTTTAAAAATCCTACAAACCCCTATTTGGGAAGAGATAAAGCATAAGTATTTAGGTAAAGGAGAGAATTAATCTCCCCCAATTGTCT
>JAADEQ010000082.1 GCA_013153345.1 Campylobacterota bacterium
ATATCTACCGTTCTTTTTCTAATCTCATAACTAAGCCCTTCATTAATAAAGGGTTTTATTAAAAATATAATCATTAAATCAGATTCACTAATACTTTCTCTAATTACTCTCTCTTGAGCTCTAGTTAGTGGATTTGCTCCAAGAACCATTCCAGTAACAACTTTTGCATTGCTCTCTTTAATTTTTCTCTTTACCAACTCAATACTCTTTTTAATTGGAGGATAATCAACCTTATACTCTCCACTAATTGCATATTTTCCCAATCTCTTATGGGCTCTATTAATTACTGGAATTGATAAATCATCGCTTCCATATATATTTTTTAATCTCTCATTTATATCTATATCAAACACCTCATCAACAATAACCTCTCCCACCTTTTTGTTATTACATACCAAAGTAACCTTATCACCCTTTTTAAACTTTTTTATATTTTGTTGATTTCTCTTTCCTTGAGGGGAGAGTATAAAAGAAAAAGGCATTGGAAGATTTTTATATCTTTTACTCTTATCAACCTCTTGAGCCTCCTCTTTTCCCATCAATTTAGTAACCGGATACAACAGCCCCTCTTGCACTATTGCTAAGGTTGATAGTGCCTCTTCATCAATAAATAGAGTATCATTTCTTTTTGAATAGTCCAAACTTTCTCCTCTTTTCCCAGAGGCTCTTCCTTGATATTCCAAGTTTTTTGCTGAGCTCTGTGTCTGGGTATTGATATTGAAACTTCTTAATTACAAATTGAACATACTCATTAATTGTCAAAATATTGTTTTGGTCATACATCTTATTATTACTATTTACAACAATCTTATTATAAGGGGTCTCTATATTCTCATCTAATGATGAGATAATAAATCTTTTCCCCTCAACCATCTCAAAGAGCCTCTCTCTTTCATCTTTTTTTAGCTTATCCACTCTTGATAGGTATGCAATTTTGCTCCCATCAAGGTTGGAGACTTTGTTTCTCCAGCTATCTTGACTTAAATCTATATATTTTAAGATTTTATTGTGTCGATTTGCAATATCAATTGCAATTTTATCAGCAACTCTTTGGTAGTTGGTATAAATTGTTACAGGAAGTTCCACATCTGAGTAATCTTTTGTTATATCAATCTCTTTAAACATACTATCTAAGAGGTCTTTATAGAATCTATTCTCTTTTTTAAGTCTATTATAATCATAGTAGTGGTTAATCTTTCTAATAAGCTCTTCAATTACAAAAGGCTTTACAATATAATCTTTTGCTCCAGCCTTTAGAGGCCTTCCAACCGTATCGTGATTAATATAATTTACCATTAACAGAATAATCTTATCTTTAAACTTCTCTATTAGTTTAATTGGGTCTTGGTTTGGTATTGTGGTTGATAGTAGATAGATATCCCCTTTTGCACTCATTGCATCCTTAATTGAGCTATAAATCTCTGTCTCATAGTTATACTGGTCAAGTTTTGTGGCAATGCTTTGAGCTAAATAGAGTTCGTTATCTATAATAATAATCTTCATATCTCTTTTCCCCATTTGAAATAGTTTAGTGTTGCAGTTGAATAGACAATTACCCCTTCTTCTCTTCCAACAAACCCAAGCTTCTCGGCTGTTGTTGCTTTAATATTAATTTGGTGTTTATTAATCTTAAGTATAGTCGATAAAGCCTCTTTTATTAAGTTTTTATATGGGTTAATTTTAGGGGCTTGAGCAACTATACTTATATCAATATTTACAATCTCATACCCAACACTATTTACTAATTTAACAACCTCTTTTAAAAGCTCTTTTGAGTCTATATTTTTATATCTATTATCGCTATCTGGAAAAAGCTCTCCAATATCCCCAAGAGAGCTTGCTCCAAGCAAGGCATCAATTAATGAATGGATTAATACATCTCCATCGCTATGAGCCCTAAAGCCCTTATCATAATCAATCTTAACTCCACCCAAAAACATCTCTTTGCCATCTTCAAATGGATGGATATCGACTCCAAAGCCTGTTTTAAAATTATCAATAGGAGGCTCTAAACAAAAGAGACTATTTAAATCCTCTTTATAGGTTAACTTCTCCATCCTAGAGCTTCCTTCAACAAATATTACCTCTTTATTATTGTAAAAAAAGGCTGTTGTCTCATCACTATAGGAGCTATCTTTCTCTAAAATCTCTTTTAAAACTTTTGCATCACTTAGTTGAGGAGTCTGAACGCGCAGAAGTTTTTCTCTTTTAATTGGGCGATTCTCATAATATGTTGTATCACTAACCTTTAGAGCCGGAGCAACACACACATCTTTTTTACATTTACTAAGCAGCCTATTTATAACTTTTTCATCTATACAACACCTTGCAATATCACTCACCATTACAAACTCTGATTCAATACTATTTAGAGCATTTAATAAAGACTCTCCTCTACTATCTCCCCCTTTTACAAATTTAAAACTCGCAAACCCCCTCATTAGCTCAATCTCTTTAGTGTTACTTACTACTACAATCTCTTTAAACTTAAATTTTTCTAAAAAACTATTAGCTACAAAGAGCCAAAGTGGTTTATCTTTGATATAGAGCCATTGTTTCTTAACTGGCATATTAAAGCGAGTTGAATCTCCAGCTCCAAGTAGTATTAGAGTGATATCTTGCACCTAATTCCTTTATGTGGATAATTTCTACAATTTTACCAAAAGTAACTTAAAGATGTATATATTTGTTACATTTAAATGGGAAAAAGTTATCTCTATAATTAATGAGGATAAAATTTCTCCTATTTTAGAAGATTTTAAAAAATTTTTAAGATTTAGGTGATAAACTGAAAAGTATTACTATTATTTAGATAATATATAAAAAAAAATCTAAGGAACTACTTATGAGAAAGACTTGGGTTGAAAAAAGAAAGAATGATAAAGTAAGAACTCAGATGTATTATGCAAAAAAAGGGATTATTACTCCTGAGATGGAGTATATTGCTAAAAAAGAGAATATCACTCCTGAATTTTTAAGAAAAGAGGTTGCAAGAGGAAGGTGTATAATTCCTGCTAACATAAATCATACACATCTAAAGCCAATGGCAATTGGAATGGCAGTTAGCTGCAAGATTAATGCTAATATTGGCTCTTCAGCATTAGCAAGCGATATAGCAGGTGAGATTGAAAAGGTTGATGTTTGTTTAAAATATGGAGCTGATACTATTATGGATTTAAGCACTGGTGGAGATTTAGATGCCATTAGAGAGGCTGTAATTAAACACTCAGATGTGCCAATTGGAACTGTGCCAATGTATCAGATTTTGCATGATATTAATGATAAGGTTGAGAATTTAACTATTGATATGATGCTAAAGACGCTTGAAAAGCAGGCAAAACAAGGGGTTAGCTACTTTACAATACATGCAGGATTTTTGCTACGCTTTATGCCTCATGTTGCAAAAAGAAAGATGGGAATTGTTAGTCGTGGAGGCTCACTAATGGCTGCTTGGATGATGCATCACCATAAAGAAAATCCATTTTATGAAGCATTTGATGAGATTTTAGATATTTGTAGAGAGTATGATGTATCGCTATCTCTTGGTGATAGCCTTCGCCCAGGCTGTCTTGCAGATGCAAGTGATGAGGCGCAACTAAGCGAGCTAAAGGTGCTTGGAGAGCTAACGCTTAAGGCTTGGGAGAAAGATGTTCAAGTTATGATTGAAGGGCCAGGACATGTGCCACTAAATCAGATTGAGCGTAATATGAAGCTTGAGCGCGAATATTGCCATGAGGCTCCTTTTTATATCCTTGGACCACTTGTAACTGATATTGCAGCAGGGTATGACCATATAGCAAGTGCAATTGGAGCTGCAGTTGGCGGATGGCATGGAGCAAGTATGCTATGTTATGTTACTCCAAAAGAGCATTTGGGCCTTCCAAACTCTGCTGATGTTAGAGAGGGAATTATTGCATATAAAATTGCAGCTCACGCTGCAGATATTGCAAGGGGAAGAAAGGGTGCAAGAGATGTTGATGATGCAATGAGTGATGCAAGATATAATTTTGATTGGAATAAGCAGTTTGAGCTAGCCCTTGACCCTGATAGAGCAAGAGAGTATCATGATGAGACGCTTCCTCAAGATGTATTTAAAGAGGCAGAATTTTGCTCAATGTGCGGGCCAAAATTTTGTAGTTATAAGATAACTCAAAATATTATGCAAAACCATGCAGATGAGATTGAAGAGGTTAGCAGTTAATTTAAGCAAGATATAATAAAAATTAATATAAAAAATAAGAAAAATTAAGGAGAAAAGAGTGGCTACAAAAGAGCAAGTGTTAGAGGCACTAAAAAATGTTATCTATCCAGGTTTTACAAAATCAATTGTTGATTTTGGGTTTGTAAAAGATATTGATATTAAAGATGATAAGGTATTAGTAAAGCTTGATATCACTTCAAGTGCAGATGAGGTAAAGGCTCAAATTATTAAAGATACCGAGACTGAGCTAAAAAAGCTTGGATTTAAAGATGTATTTGTAGATGTTAGCGCGCCAAAAAAGCCAGTTGAGAGAAGCAACTCAATGACAGGCAAAAATATAGCGCCTCAAATAAAAAACTTTCTAATGGTAAGCTCTGGAAAAGGTGGAGTTGGAAAATCTACTACTTCAGTTAATTTAGCAGTTGCTTTTGCGATGCAAGGCAAAAAAGTTGGGCTTCTTGATGCAGATATCTATGGGCCAAATATTCCAAGAATGCTTGGAATTGAAGGAGTAAAGCCTCAAGTTGCAGGAAATAAGGTGCTTCCAATAAAGGCTCTTGGAATTGAAGTAATGTCAATGGGAAGCCTTATGGAAGAGGGGCAAAGCGTTATTTGGAGAGGCTCAATGGTAATGAAGGCAATTGAGCAGTTTTTGCGTGATATCTTATGGAGCGATTTAGATATTTTAGTAATTGATATGCCTCCAGGAACTGGAGATGCGCAATTAACGCTTGCTCAATCAGTTCCAGTTACTGCAGGTCTAACTGTTACAACTCCTCAAAAAGTAAGCCTTGATGATAGCAAAAGAAGCCTTGATATGTTTAAAAAGCTTCATATTCCAATTGCAGGAATTATTGAGAATATGAGCGGCTTTATCTGCCCAAATTGTGGAGTGGAGAGCGATATTTTTGGAATGGGAACAAGTGAGCCGGTTGCAAAAGAGTATGGGACCCAGCTTATTGAGAGAATTCCAATTGAGCCTGCAATTAGAAAAGGTGGAGATGAAGGAAAGCCAGTAACATATTATCAGCCTGAAAGTGAAACTGCAAAGAGATTCCAAAGAGCCGCAAATAAGATTTGGGAGTTTATTGAAAAGGTAAATGAAGAGGGCGGAGCAGATAATGCTGCAATTCAGCCAACAACTCCTCCAGGTGTTAGTGCTTGCTCAATGAGATAGGAGATTATTTCTCCTATGAGCAATTTAGAAAATTTTTTAAATAAAGAGGTTGAAGTAGTAGTTGATAGAGCCCTTGGCTCAAAACATCCAAAATTTAATTATATTTATCCAATAAATTATGGTTATCTTCCAAATACAATTTCTGGTGATAAAGAAGAGATTGATGCATATATTTTAGGTGAATTTAAGCCTTTAAAAAGATTTAGAGGCGTAGTTTTGCCATTATTAAAAGGCTAAATGATAATGAAGATAAGTTAGTAGTTGCTAATAAAGACTATTCAATAGAGCAAATTATGGCTCTAACTGAATTTCAAGAGAGGTTTTTTGAAATTAAAATAATAAAGGCAAAAAGTGAGCTTTGATAAAAGGGCAAAAGATTGGGATAGGTTAGAGAGAAGAGTAAAAAATGCTAAAAATATTGCCAATATAATTTTAAAGCATATCAAACTTGAGCCAAATTATATAATTGCAGATATTGGAGCAGGAACTGGGCTTTTGAGCAGCTTTTTTGATGGGAAAGTAAAAAAAATTATTGCAATAGATAACTCAGTTAATATGTTAAATGAGTTTAAAAATAAAGCTTGGAAGAGCAAAATAGAGACTAAAAAAATTGACCTTGAAAGTGATAATTTAGATATTAGAGTTGATGGCTTTATCTCTTCAATGACGCTTCATCATATAAAAGATATAAAAACTCTTTTTAAAAAGCTATATAGCTCCTTAAATAACGGCGGTTTTATTGCACTTGCAGATTTAGATTTAGAAGATGGAAGCTTTCATAGTAATAATAGCGGAGTTTATCATTTTGGATTTGATTTTAATAGGCTTAAAGCCTTAGCAAAAGAGGCTGGCTTTAGAGAGATTGAGATTAAAGAGAGTAGACCAATTCAGAAAGAGAGGGAGTATAGAGTTAAAGTTTTAATTGGAAAGAGAGATTAATTAAAGGTTAAATCTCTTTTTAAATCTATCAATTATCTCAATAAACTCATTGGGTAGATATGTTAATGCTTTTTGCTCGATATCTTTTGGAATGCCATAAAAAGCTTGTGCAATTGAA
>JAADEQ010000111.1 GCA_013153345.1 Campylobacterota bacterium
CCCTCTTTATCATCTATCTTTATATCCTTTATCTCATTTATCCACAAAAACAGCCACTCTCTAAAATCAAACCTAAATCCCTTCAAAAGCTTTCTAAATGCAAACCAAGGCTCTAAAAGATTAAACTCTTCAAGCGCCTCCAAACGATTTGAAGAGGAGTAAAGAGGAAACCCAACACTGGCTAAAATCTCAAAAAACCTATCAATAGTAATCCCTTTTTCAAAAAAGAGCTCACTCATTAAATTTTTGCGCTCCAAATACCTCTTTGATAACATATCCCCCTTTAGATACTTTAAAAGCTCATCTAAAAGAATAAAACTCTCCTCCTTTGCATACTCTTTCCCCATTGCAAAATTAAAATTCCCTCTCCTATCAAACCTCCTTACCACACTTGCAAATGATTCATCGGGCAAAATTAGAGCTATCTTTGAGGGCTCAATCCCATCTCTAACCCACCTCTCAATCTGAGCCATTGCAATTGTAAGCTGCTCAATTCTAGAAGAGGCAACACTTAAAATGGTATTTAAGCTAGAGTTTATATTACTACTTCTATTTATCCTTTGAGTAGCCAAATCAATCTCTATCTCTTGGAGCTGCTTACTCTCTTGAAGTGCTGGAGCAAGAAAATACATCTTCTTATTAAAAGGGGTCAAAGCCATCTTAATAGTAAAAGGCTTTATCTTAGCAATTGCTCTAAATAACTCTACCTCAAATTTGGTTAAAAACCCCTCTAATATCAATATAAACCCATCAAAAGAGCGAATAAAATCATAATTAATCTCATAACTTTTAGGGATAAATATCCTATCACTCACCCCCTCTTTATCCAAAATCATCTTATATCTATTAAATAGCTTCTCTAATACTTCAATATCTTTAACAAACTCAGCATAAAAGTCAGCTAATAAAAGAGTACTAATATCTACCTTCTCAAAGGCTAACTCTTCAAAAAAACGGAAAAAATCGCTTGAGTGAGAGTAAAACTTTACTAAACTCCTACTAATCTTAAACCTATCAAACTCCTTAAACTTAGAAGCCTCCTTTAGAAATATCACCCTCTCACTACTACTAACTAATCTATTTTCTACCACAACTGCTCTACTCTCAAACTCAGCAATTGTCATCATCTTAGGAACAAAAGAGTTGCTACTCAAAAGCTCCTCTTTCTTCTCTCTAATAGCCCTATTTGTAGGATAGATATATAAGATATTTTCCAAGCAGACCCTTTTTTGGATAAAAATATATCTAAAAAAGATTAAAAACCAAACGAAGCAATCTGAAGCAATTAAAATCTAAGCTGCATCCCAATTGATAAAACTGGATACCATTTATACTTTTTTAAAGTCTCATTTAATTTCTCTTCTTCAATTCTTGACTCATTATCTAAAATATGCTGAAGCCCCTCAAACCCCTCTGCAGCAGTAGCTTTTAAAGTAGCCTTTGGCTCTCCAATATAAAGCACTCCCAAATCCATTACAAACCTCCACCCACCCTTCTCAACTGAACTTAATCCAACTCCAAGATATGGATTAATATTATTAAAATCTATTGTAGTATCAACAGAGCCTATCTGCATTGAGGGATAGACATTATCTCCAATCTTTAGCTCCCCACTAGTAACCTTTATATCCCCTTTAATATTACTTTGGTGGTTATAGACTCCTGTAGAAAATCTTAAAGCATTTTGCCAAGGGTGATAATCTATTAAAATACCACTACTTTGCAAAGTTGCAGTAAAATCATACTTATTATCCTCTACTTCAATATCTTTTAGAGTATATTTAAACCCATTGATATTGGCTCTAATTGCCATAGTCTGGTTAATCAAATACTCCAAATCAAATCCAAGCCCCAAAGTCCCCACTTTATAAGCAATCTTAAAACTATCCTCTTCTACACTACTAGAGGCTGAATCCTTAATATAATCTTGCAACTGAGTACTCTTTTTAATAGCATCAACCCCACTACCAAAAAGATAAAACGAGAGTATAGCAATTAATATTACACTTCTCATCATCCATATTTCTTTTTGTAATAATTATACAATAAAATATAACATATATCAATTTTTTATATATAAAAGCGCAGTTAAAATAAATTTATGTAGAGTTTTTAGTCAATCCCCCTCCCAACTCTTAATCCAGTTTTACCCCATAAATATCCATAAACTTAGTAGCATTATCAATTTGAGCACGCACCCTTAAGATATATCTTCCCTTATTTGGAATCTCAATCCCCTTTATCTCATAAATTCCATTTTTCCCTTTAATATTCTTAAAATATCTATCCTCTTTTGTAGTTTGAGGACGAGTCAATAAAAGGGTAACATTTGCATCATCTACCGCTCTTCCATCAAGGGTAGTAATTTTAAGAGTCAAACTATTGTTATCTTCCAATTTATAGTGCACATTTGCTTTTCTTTTTAGATTCTTTGGCTTAAAATCACTCTTTTCCAAACCACTAAACTCAATCTTATATTTTGCATCAAATCTCTTTTGAGCCTGTTCAATCTCAAAAGCATTCTTATCTGCATCTTGATACTTTAACATAAACTCATTCGCCTCATTAATAGGCAAAGAGCTAGCACTCTTAATGGTCCAATAGCTAAGAGTAATCCCTATAGCCAAAAAACCCAAAATCATATAGGGCCAATACTTACCGCTATTTTCCTTTTTTGACATCTCTATCCTTTTTTCTTAATTAATGGAGAGATAAAATATATCCAAATTACTATTAAAGAACCAATAATTACTACTATATTTATTAAATTTAATACCCATCTCCCACTCTCTTTAATAGTAGATTTTAACTCCACCCCTTTAGTTTGAGCTATCTCATCTGCTAATTCACTATAAGCTTGAACCAACCCAAGGTCATATTTTGATTGTAAAGAGTTTTTATCAGCACTAGCAATTATCTTTATCGCATAATCTTTAACCTTTTTCTTATCTATCTCTTTAAGTAAGCTCTTATTGCTAGCTATAATATGCAATCTAGTTGAGTTAGGGGCAAATACAATTGCAACATATGGCTTGCCTAAACTACTACTATACTTTTTTATATACTCATATACACTAACTCCCCTTTTAATCTCATCATTTGTAGCAATTAAATAGGCATTTATATTTGTAGTTCTATTTAACTCATCACCAATCTTTTCTATTATATCTGCTGCTTTTGGGGAGATTAAATGCTCATTAAAGAGATATTTGGCATTAAGAGTTAGCAAAAGTAGTAGCATAAGCAAGGAGAACCTTGCTATAGCCATCTTCTATCCAACAAATAGATGGTTTGGAGTCAATACAGCCCAAAGAGCAATTAAAGCTGTTACTACTAGCAAAAGTGTAATTATCTTATCCATACTAGCCCCCTCTTATAGTTTCTCAATCGCATATTTAGCATTATCAGTGCTTTTCATCTTCACATTATCTAAACTATTTACTACTGGTGATGGGTCATAAGCTTTTGTTGCACTAACTCTTTGAACCATAATTGCGTTAGTAACTAACATAAATAAAATTGCCAATAAGAGGCCAGTTGCAATTAACATCCCTGTAATTCCATCAAGTCCAAATAGACTTCTTTTAGTATTTTCTGCCATACCCTACTCCTTACTTTCTTTGTAGTGTTCTAATATACTCAGCAATTGCCTTTTCTTGAACAGGAGTAAATCTATTTACAAATGAAGGCATAATTCCAATAGCTCCCTTTTTACCATGAGTTAAGACTTGATGAATCAATACATCATCATACTCAACTAGGTTTGGAGATTGTCCATTCATCCCTTTTCCATCTTGACCATGACATCCTGCACAAGTTGCCCAACCAGCTGGAGCTTGCCCCTTTAGACCATTTGCAACATACTCAGCAACCTCTTCAGCCGCTTTTCCTTGAAGCATATTTGGAGGCATTGCACCCATTGGATACTTAAAGTTACTTGAACCATTCTTAATTGCATATAAAACTTGCTCTTTAGAGATTCTTTTTGTTAAATCGTGAGCCTTTCCATCAAGTCCATCTCCATTATTTCCGTGACATGGAGCACACTGAACCAAGAAAATTGACTCTCCCATCTCCTTTAGAGTCTGCTTATCAGCATTTTTATGAACCTCTTCAAACTTCTTATTATAAGCCTTTACCTCTTCATTCCACTCACCAATTTGACTATATGCATTTAGTGGGTATCCCCATAGAAAATACCAAATAGCCCAAATTAAAACACCAATAAATGACCAAGCCCAACCTTTTGGAAGCTCATTCTTATACTCACCAATTCCATCCCAATTCTCATCTGCAAGCTCTCCAGTTGCAGTATCTGTTTTCATTTGAGCCATATATTTAGCTGAAACTCCAAATGCCAATACTGCAATTGCAACAGCCCCAAGGAATGTAATTAAGTTTACTGGGTCACTTAGGTCAATATTCATCTGTTTTACAACTACTAACGTTGCAATAATTAAGATTAGGGCAAAAGCTAGACCCTTTATAATCATAGAATTCATAAATCTACTCCTTTTTATCATTCTTATCTAATTTGGGGTTCTTCTCTAAAATATTGCTATCAAGCTCATCCTCAATAGCTAACTTTCCATACTTTTCATAATCACGCTCACCCTTCTTTTCGCTACGATAGAGATGTATAATATATCCATAAAATATTACCGCAACAACCCCCATTCCAATCACATAGGCATAGATTCTAATTTGCTCTATCTCTACCGCGCTCACACTCTACCTTTACTTTAATCTATTTAAATATGCAATTAGTGCAACAATTTCAGGAATTTTTCCCTCTTCAACCATCTTAACCACATCAACCTTATCAAACTTCATCTCTTTAGCAATCTTTAGAGCTTCTGGCAATACAACCTCTTTAAAGTGCTTCTCATAAGCCTCTTTTCCTGGCTTAATATCATCCCCATATGGAGTATTAAAAACCTTCTTAACTGTTACAGCCTCTGCATATGCAGTCTCAATATCAGCTATATTTGTAAACTGATGCTTATATGCTGGCATAATAGACTCAGGTACAACTGAAGTTGGGTCCCACATATGGTTTGCATGCCAATCTGAGGTTCTATAGTTTCCTACTCTATGTAAATCTGGTCCAGTTCTCTTACTTCCCCAAAGAAATGGTCTATCATATGCATACTCTCCAGATAGTGAATATTGCCCATATCTATCAGTCTCAGACTTAAATGGACGAATTAATTGAGAGTGACACGCAATACAATTATCTTTTTTATAAACCTCTTTTCCAGCCAGCTCTAAAACAGAGTATGGCTTAAGCCCCTTAACAGGGCGAGCCGCTTCTGCAAAGTTTGGTAAAATCTCAATAAGTCCCGCATACGCAATTACAACAAATACACCCACTGCAAAAAAGAATGGGTTTTTCTCTAGCCAATGAAACATACTATTCCTCCTTCTTATGCCATAGGTGATCTATATTTTGGCTCAGCTTCAAGTCTTCTACCTGCAGTTGCAGTCTTATACATATTATAAGCAAACATAAATACACCAGTTAGATATAACAATCCTCCAACTGCTCTAATAACATAGTATGGATGCAATACTGAAACCGTATCGATAAAGCTATATACTAAGTTTCCATACTCATCAACTGCTCTCCACATCATACCTTGAGTAATACCTGCAATCCACATTGATGTAAAGTATAATACAACTCCGATTGTTTGAATCCAAAATTGAGCCTCAAGTAAAGATTTAGAGTAAATCTCTCTTTTAAAAATTCTTGGTGCCATATGCATAAGCGCTGCAAAAATCATAAATGCAACCCATCCAAGAACACCATCATGAACGTGACCTGGAATCCAATCTGTAAAGTGCGCAATCGCATTTACTGATTTTACTGCTTGAATTGGACCCTCAAGAGTTGATAACATATAGAAAGTTGATGCAAGAACCATAAACTTAATTAGTGGATTTTCAGTTAGCTGATTCCACTCACCCTTCATTGTCAAAAGCATATTAATAGCACTTCCCCAAGATGGCAAAATTAAAACAACTGAGAAGATTGAACCCATTGTTTGAACCCAATCTGGAACTGTTGACCAAAGCAGATGGTGACCACCAGCCCAAAGATAAACAAACATTAATCCCCAGAATGATAAAAGAGATAGCTTATATGAATATACTGCTTGACCTGATTCTTTTGGTAAGAAATAGTAAATTAATGCAATAATAGGAACCGTAAATACAAATGCAACCGCATTGTGTCCCCACCACCATTGAACTAGTGCATCATTTGTTCCAGCATACATAGATACAGAGTGATACCAAGCACCAAGTCCACCAGAGAAGAACATTGTAGGAACTTCCATATTGTTAAATAGATAAAGCATTG
>JAADEQ010000050.1 GCA_013153345.1 Campylobacterota bacterium
AAATCTCTCTATTTTGCTCTTATTCACCTTAATTTTTAAGTTATTCACCTCTTTAATCACATTGTGAATAAATAAAAATGATTGTTACATTTTTATTTTTCTTATCTTTAAAATTTTTCAACTAATTATCTTTTAACCACTATTTTGGTATACTCAGACCCATTTAGAGAAAATATATAATCTCTTAATCTATCTTAAATTATATATCAAGGTATGTGCATGCAAAGTAGATATGGTAAAAACTTTAAAGATAATTGTGGTTTTGGACTAATTGCTTCCATTGATAATGTTGCAACTCATCAAAATGTTGAAGATGCAATAACAGCGCTTTCTCGTATGATGCATAGAGGTGCAATTGCAGCTGATGGAAAGAGTGGGGATGGAAGTGGACTTTTATTTTCAATGCCGACAAAATTTTTTAAAAAAGTGGCAAATGAGCATGGAGTCGATTTGCCTGATATCTTTGCTATTGGAGTTATTTTTTTAAAAAATGAGGCGCATAAAGATATAGTAGAGGAGCTTTGTAGCAAAAATGATTTAAAAGTGATTCTTTGGAGAGAGGTGCCAATTAATACAGAGGCTCTTGGAGAGCTTGCCCTAAAGACTCTTCCAAAGATATATCATGCATTTATTGTTCCAAATTCAATTATTGCAATTAAGCGTTTTGAGCCCCTTTTATATCTAACTAGAAAAGAGATTGAAAATACAATTGATGATAAAGAGTTTTATATTCCAACCTTCTCTAGCAAAAAGATAGCCTATAAGGGCTTATTGATGCCAAATCATATTAAGGAGTTCTATCCAGATTTAAATGATAAAGATTTTAAAATCTCATTTGCCCTCTTTCACCAACGCTTCTCAACAAATACCCTTCCAGAGTGGAGACTTGCACAACCTTTTAGATTTATAGCCCATAATGGTGAGATTAATTCAATTGAGGCAAATAGGGTAAATGCTTTAATTAAGAGTGAGTCTATAAAGTCAGAGGTATTTACCCAAGAGGAGCTAAAGAGACTTTTACCAATTGTAAGGTTTGATGAGAGTGATAGTAGTTCACTTGATAGAATGGTTGAGTTTTTAATAATGAATGGGATGGATTTTTTTAAGGCAGTAAGAGTTCTTATTCCAATGCCTTGGCAAAATGCTCCATCTCTTGATAGTGAATTAAAAGCATTTTATGAATATTTCTCAACAAGGTTTGAGGCTTGGGATGGTCCAGCTGCAGTTAGTGTTACTGATGGAAGATATATTGGAGTTGTATTAGATAGAAATGGGCTTCGTCCAGCAAAATATGTAATTACTAAAGATAATAGAATTTTAGTTGCAAGTGAGTATGGTGTTTTAGATATTGATGAGGAGAATATTATTGAAAGGGGAAGACTTCAATCTGGACAGATGATTGGAGTTGATACAAAGTTTGGAGTAGTCCTTAAAAATGAGGATATTGATGAGTATTTAAAAAGAAGCAATCCATATACAAAATGGCTAAATAAAGAGATGGTCTATCTTCAAGAGTATATTGATAATCCATACTCAATTGATGAGAGGATTGAGGTTGAGGATTTAATATATAAGCAGCGCTATGCTGGAATTACAAAAGAGGTGATTGAGTATTTTATAATGCCTTTAATAAAGGATGGAAAAGAGCCAACTGGAAGTATGGGGGATGATACTCCACTTGCTGCATTTAGCGACTATACCTTTAGAAGTTTTAATGATTTCTTTAGACAAAAGTTTGCTCAAGTTACAAACCCTCCAATTGATAGCTTGCGAGAAAAGATTGTAATGAGTCTTAATACTGGCTTTGGAGAGATTCATAATATCTTAGATGAGGCAGCAAAATATGCAAAAAGAATTAAAGCAACCTCTCCAGTTCTTACTCAAACAAAGCTTGAGGTATTAAAATCATTTGGTGATGAGAGGTCTCCAAAGTTTGAAAAAGAGTATAAAAATGCTACATATAGCACAACCTTTAAGAGTAATTTAGAAGAGTCACTAGAGAGATTAGTAGAAAAGATTGCATTTGATGTTAAAGAGAATGGTATAAGAATTATCTTTTTAGATGATAGTGGGGTTGATAAGGAGCATAAGACCATTCCAATGGCAATGGTTATTGGAAGGTTACATAAAAAGTTACTGGAGCAAAAGATTAGACATCTAACTAGTATTGTAGCAATTACTAGCGAAATTGTAACTCCTCACGATATTGCAGTAATGATTGCTTATGGAGCAACAGCAGTCTATCCATATCTTCTATTTAAGAGTGTATGTCAAATATGTGATGAGAAGGGGTATAATAGAGATGATGCTCTTTTTAATGTCCATTCGGCTTTAAATAAGGGTATATTAAAGATTATGTCAAAGATGGGAATCTCAACGGTTGCTAGCTATAGAAACTCAGCTCTATTTGATATTATTGGATTAAGTGAGGAGATAGGCAAAAAATGTTTTAGCGGAAGTAAGATTTTGCTTCCTGGTTTAAAGTTTGAAGATATTGAAGCAAGAATTGAAAAGAGACATCAAGAGGCATTTAAAGATGCTAGTTTAGTAAAGGGCGGAGTTTATAAATATAAGAAGAATGAGGAGTATCATGAGATTACTCCAGCTGTTACAAAAGCGCTTTTAAGAGCAGTTGAGAGTGGAAAAGAGGAGGATTATAAGAGATTTAAAGAGTTAGTTGAAAATAGAAGAGTAACCTATATTAGAGACTTTTTAGATATAAAATCGGACAAAGAGCCAATATCAATTGATGAGGTTGAGAGTGAGAGTGAGATTATAAAAAGATTTGTTGGTGCTGCAATGAGTATTGGAGCGCTCTCAAAAGAGTCTCATGAGATGATAGCTGAAGCTCTAAACTCTTTGGGAGCTAGAAGCAACTCAGGAGAGGGTGGAGAGGATAAGGTTAGAAATCATACTATTAAGCAGAGCAAGATTCGCCAAGTTGCAAGTGGGCGCTTTGGGGTTACGCCAGAGTATTTAACTAATGCCCAAGAGATTCAAATTAAGGTTGCTCAAGGTGCAAAACCAGGAGAGGGTGGACAGCTGCCTGGATTTAAGGTAACAACCTATATTGCAAAGCTTCGCCACACAACTCCAGGTAAGACTTTGATTTCGCCTCCACCTCACCATGATATCTACTCAATTGAGGATTTAGCTCAGCTTATTTTTGATTTAAAGCAGATTAATCCAGAGGCAAAAGTTAGCGTTAAGTTAGTTTCAACGGCAGGAGTTGGAACAATTGCAGCAGGAGTTGCAAAGGCATATGCTGACCATATTGTAATTAGTGGAGCAGAAGGAGGAACAGGAGCAGCTCCAATTACCTCAATTCGTCATGCTGGAAACCCTTGGGAGCTTGGGCTTATTGAGGCTCACAATTCACTAAAAGCAAACCACTTAAGGGAGTTTGTCTCACTTGAGACTGATGGGGCAATAAAGGTTGGAAGAGATATTATAGTTGCTGCAATGCTTGGGGCTGAATATTATGCTTTTGGAACAGCTTTAATGATGGCAGTTAGATGTATCTTTTGTAGAAGTTGTCAAACAAATAAGTGCCCAGTTGGAATTACAACTCAAGATGAGGCATATAGAGCAAAATATAAAGGAACGGTTGATAAGATTAAAAACTATATTCGCTTTGTGGCAAATGATGTTAGAGAGTATTTAGCTTCAATGGGGTATAGAAGCTTAGATGAACTTATTGGAAGAAATGACCTTTTAAGAGTAAAAGATATAGAGCTTGCTAAAAAGTTTGATTTTTCAATTCTTTTTGAGCAGGTAAAGGGGCCTAATAAGAAGCAAAAAGAGAATGAGCCTTTTGATAAGAATGAGTTTGAGTTAGAGCTTCTTGAAGAGGTTAGAAAGACAATTAAAAATCCGGTTCAAAAGAGCGTTGTAAATGCAACAATTACTAATTTAAATAGAAGCTTTGGGGCAAGAATTAGTGGAGAGATTGCAAAATATTATGGTGATGAGGGGCTTGAGGATAACTCAATTGTCTTTAATCTAAAAGGGATTGCAGGACAGAGCTTTGGGGTCTTTTTAATTAAGGGAGTGACGCTAAATCTTGATGGTGTGGCAAATGATTATGTTGGAAAGGGAATGGCTGGAGGAAAGATTGTTATCACTCCAAAAAAGGGTGCTGGAGCTGGAAATACATGCCTTTATGGAGCAACTGCAGGAAAGCTATTTATTGCAGGAGAGGTTGGAGAGAGATTTGCTGTTAGAAACTCTGGGGCTGTTGCAATTGTGGAAGGGACTGGAGACCATCCATGTGAGTATATGACTGGAGGAGAGGTTATAATCTTAGGAAATACCGGAATTAATTTTGGAGCTGGAATGACTGGAGGAGTTGCGTTTGTTTATGATAAAGAGCACACCTTTGTTGATAAGATAAATCCAGAGCTAATTGAGATTAGAAGAATTGATATTGATGAGAATGAGAAGCCAAAGCTATATCTAAAAAAGAGACTTCAAGAGTATCTAAATGCTACAAATAGTAAGATTGCTAAATATATAATGGATAATTTTAGAAGCGAGGTTAGACACTTTTGGCTTGTAACTCCAAAAGATAACCGCCCACCACTTGACCCAAATGATATGGATTAAAAAAGGAGATATCTACTCCTTTACCCTTTTTATTAATTTATAACATAAATCAAAGCGATTATGAGTCATTAAATGCACTTTTGGATGAAGGGAGCTTATCTCTTTAAAAATATTGCTTGAAATCTCAAACCCAACCTCTTCTTCTTTCTCTTTTCCATCCATTGCAGCTAGATTCATCTCATCAATAATCTTTTTTGGCACCTTTATTCCAGGGACTTTATCAGCAATAAAATTGAAAGTCTTTGCTCTAATTGCAGGAAATTGGCCAAATATAATCTCTGCATTTTTTGAGGTTTCTCTAATGCTCTCTTCTTTTGCCTCTTCAAATATCTCAAGAAGCCTTTTTGCATTCTCTATATCATAAACTGGTTGAGTTATTATTGCTCTTGCGCCATAATTTAGCTTTTTTAGCATCCTTTTTTTTAGAGTATTATAATCTTTAGCATATGAGTTGCTAACTGCAAATGGATATATTGGCTTTGGCTTTGGATATAGAGGTTTATTTGAGTAATCTACTCCATTATTTAGGCGGTATATAATGCTAAGAAGCAAGGTTGAGTCTCTCTCAAGCACCCCTTTTACCTCTGGTTGGTCGCTAAGCTTGGCAGGGTCTCCAGTTAGAGCCAAAATTAATCTTATATCAAAATCATTAGCTCCAAGAAGACTTGATTGTAAAGATAGCTTATTTCTATCTCTCATTGAGATAGTTGTAATTACAGGTTTTTTAAATCTCTCTTGCACTCTAATTGCGCTAAGAATTGCTGACATTTTTAGTTTTGCTAAAGGATTATCTGTTACACTAAAACCATCAATAAGTGAAGCAATTTGGCTTTTATCAATCTCTTTTAATATTGGCTCCATTGAAGCCCCATGAGGAGGGGTGATTTCAACAGAGATAAATAGTTCATTGCTATGAAGTTTATTACAAAACTTTTCAAACATTAAAAAACCTTTTTTGGATATAATTTTACCTAAATTTTTTTGATTTGTAAGGGTAATAATGAAGTTAGCAGTATTTGATTTTGATTCAACATTAATGGATGGGGAGACAATTGATTTTTTAGCAAAAGAGCTTGGCCTTGAAGAAGAGGTTGCAAAAATAACTGAGCTTGCAATGCAAGGGGAGCTTGATTTTTTTGACTCATTAGTTAAGAGAGTATCTTTATTAAAAGGGTTAGAGGAAAAAAGAGTCAATGAGATTTGCCAAAACTTGCCAATTATGCCAGGAGCATTTGAGGCAGTAAAGATGCTAAAAGAAAATGACTTTAGAGTTGTTTGCTTTTCTGGAGGCTTTAGAAATGCAACAAAACCAATTTCAAAAAAGCTTAATATTGATGCAGATTTTGCAAACTATTTGCATGCAAAAAATGGGATTTTAACAGGGCAAGTTGGCGGAGAGATGATGTTTGGCTTTTCAAAAGGGGAGATGATTCAAAGACTTCAAAAGCTCCTTAATGTTAGCAAAGAAGATACTTTAGCAGTTGGCGATGGAGCAAATGATGCAAGTATGTTTGAGTATGCTGGAGTTAGCGTTGCATTTTGTGCAAAAGATGTTTTAAAAAAAGTTGCAACTGATATTGTTGATATAAAAGATTTAAAAGAAGTAGCAAAGGTGGCGTTAGAGAGGATGGGGTAGAGTATAAAAAGTGGGTATGAGGAGTTTATAAAAGAAGATATAAGCAAAGAAAATTTACTTTTAAATAGCATCTATTAAAAAAAATAATTAATG
>JAADEQ010000036.1 GCA_013153345.1 Campylobacterota bacterium
CAAAATCAACAAAAGAGTCAAACTCCACAAACACAAAAGGCTCAAACAGCTAGTCAAAATAGTACTCAACAGCAACAACCTCAAAGAAAAAGAGCTCAAAATCCATTTAGAAAACCTACTCAAAATGGAAAAAAGAGCCCATATAATAAATCTTCTACCAATAAAACTGGCTCTAGAAACTACCAAAGGGTAAATCAAAGAGTCCCAGTTAGATTGAAAATTGACTCTTCAGTGCCACCAGAACTAAAGCGCTCCTTAATTGAAAATGAGAGAGTGCAGCTTGATAGAATGGAGCCTTGGAGAAAAATAAATACAACTGGTAAGGTGCGCTTTACTCCTCTTGGTGGACTTGGAGAGATTGGTGGAAATATTGCAGTGCTTGAGACCGAAAATAGCGCTATTATAATTGATGTTGGGATGAGCTTTCCAGATGAGACGATGCATGGAGTTGATATCTTAGTGCCAGATTTTAGCTATTTGCACGCTATTAAAGATAAGATAAAAGGGATTGTAATAACTCATGGGCATGAAGACCATATTGGAGCAATTCCATATCTATTTAAAGAGCTACAATTTCCAATCTATGCAACCCCTCTTCCACTTGCTATGATTGGGAATAAGTTTGATGAGCATGGAATGAGTCACTATAAAAAATACTTTAGATATGTAACTAAAAGAGAGATATATGAGATTGGAGATATGAAAGTTGAGTGGATTCATGCAACCCACTCAATTGTGGATGCTAGCTCTTTAGCAATTCAAACTCCAGCTGGAACAATTATTCATACAGCAGATTTTAAGATTGACCACACCCCTGTTGATGGATATACAACCGATTTGCACCGCTTTGCATATTATGGCCAAAAGGGGGTGTTGTGTCTGCTTAGTGATTCAACCAACTCCCACTCTCCTGGCTTTACAAAAAGCGAAAAGGTAGTTGGAAAGACATTTGATGAGCTATTTGAAAAGGCCAAAGGAAGAGTTATAATGTCCACATTCTCTTCCAATGTCCACAGAGTATATCAAGCAATTGAAAGAGGTGTTAGACATGGAAGAAAGGTCTGCATTATTGGGCGCTCAATGGAGCGAAATATTGAGACTGCAATTAAGCTTGGATATATGGATGTAAAGCCAGAGCATTTTATTGAAGCGCATGAGGTTGGAAGATTTCCAGATGAGGAGATTTTAGTTGTAACTACAGGAAGCCAAGGTGAGACAATGGCAGCACTTAGCCGTATGGCAACTGATGAGCATCGCCATATTAAGCTAAAGCCAACCGATACGGTTATAATTAGTGCGAGTGCAATTCCTGGGAATGAGGCAAGTGTAAGTAAGCTAATGAACCTCTTATTAAAGAGCGGAGTAACAGTTAGATATAAAGAGTTTAGCGATATTCATGTCTCAGGGCACGCCTCTCAAGAGGAGCAAAAGCTAATGATTAGACTTGTGCAGCCAAAATATTTCTTGCCAGTTCATGGGGAGTATAACCATATTGCAAGACATGCTCAAACTGCAGTTGAGTGTGGAGTTGATGAGAGAAATATTGTTTTAATGAGCGATGGAGACCAAATAGAGATTTGCAATCGCTATATTAAAAAGGTAAAAACCGTTAAGGTTGGAAAGAGATATATTGATAATCAAAGCAATCAAGAGATATATGCAGATGTGGTAAATGATAGACAAAAGCTAGCAACTGAAGGGATTGTTACAATTGTGCTTCAAATTGATACCCAAGAAGGAAAGGTTGTTGATAAGCCAATTGTATCTGCATATGGTCTTATTGGGCAAAAAGATTCCAAAAAATTTGAGCAAGAGATTAGCAATCTAATAATAGATTATCTAAATAAAACCAACCTTCAAAAGAGTGAAAATAATAAAGTAATTGAAGAAGAGATTAGAAATATTGTAAAAAAATATATTGTAAAAGAGTATAAGGCATACCCATTTATTATTCCAACCGTATTTTTGGTGTAGTATGAAAAGCGCAATAGATTATGCAAAAGAGGCTCTTGAGATTGAAGGAAGAGCCCTTTTGGATGCAAAAAATTACTTAGACGAAGAGTTTAATAGAGCAGTTGATATTATATTGGGGCTTAAAGGAAAGCTGGTTGTTATTGGAGTTGGAAAGTCTGGACTAATTGGAGCAAAGATTGCAGCAACACTATCTAGCACAGGCACTAGTAGCTTCTTTTTGCACCCAATTGAGGCGATGCATGGCGATTTGGGGATGATTGGAAAAGATGATGGAGTCTTAGCAATTAGCTACTCTGGAGCAAGTGAGGAGTTAATAAACCTACTTCCTCATCTAAAAAACTTTAATATTCCAATTATTGGAATGAGTAAATCAAAAAATACCCCTTTAGGAAAGTTTTGTGATGCCCATATTGATATTAAGATAAAAAAAGAGGCTTGCCCGCTTGGAGTTGCCCCCACAACCAGCACAACCTTAACTCTTGCTTTAGGAGATGCTTTAGCAGTTGCCCTAATGCAGCTAAAGGAGTTTAAAAAAGAGGATTTTGCAAAATTTCATCCAGCAGGAAGCCTTGGAAAGAAGCTATATCTAAAGGCAAAACACTTTTTAATACCAAAAGATAAGCTTCCAATAGTAGATAAAGAGACCCCTTTAAAAGAGGCCTTAATAAAGATGACAAATGGAAGGCTTGGCCACTTAATTGTGCAAGAGGATGGCAAGCTTGCAGGAGTCTTTAGTGATGGAGATTTAAGAAGAGCTTTAATGAAAGATGGTTTTAGTTTTAATAAAAAAATAGAGGAGTTTATGACAAAAACTCCTTATAAAATAGATAACTTAGATATCTTAGCAGTTGATGCGCTAAAGATAATTGAGGATAAGAAGATTCAACTATTAGTTGTAGTTGATAAAGAGAATAATATTATTGGAGCAATCCATATACACGATTTAATAGAAGCAGGAGTAGAAGCGTGAGACTAAATAAATATATTTCACACAATTCAAAATATTCAAGAAGAGAGGCTGATAGATTAATTGAGCAAGGTTTAGTAAAGGTAAATCGCCAAGTTGTAAAAGATTTCTCATATGATGTTCAAAAGGGTGATAAGGTATTTGTTAAGGGAAAGCTAATAAAGCCAAAACCAAAACACCATGTAACAATGATTGTATTTAATAAACCAAAAGGGAGTTTAGTTACCAAAAAAGATGATAGAGGAAGAACAACCATTTATCATCTATTACCTGGAAAATTTCGACACTTTGTTCCAATTGGAAGGCTAGATTTTGCAAGTGAGGGGCTGTTGTTACTAACTGATAATAAACATATTGCAACTCTTTTAACTAATAGCAAACTACCAAGAGTTTATAATATAAAAATTGATAAAATGGTAACTGAGGATATGATAAAAGCTATGAAAGAGGGGCTAAAGCTTGAAGATGCAACAGCAGGAGGGCATGAGAAGAGTGAGATTAAAGAGATGGAGTTTGCCCCTTTTGATGGCTTTATTATAAAAAAAGAGACTCCAAAATATACAAAATTAAAAGTGGCAATTAAAGAGGGGAAAAATAGAGAACTTAGACGCTTTTTTGCCCATTTTGGAGCAAATGTTTTAGATTTAAAAAGAGTAAGTTATGGTCCATTTACTCTTAATAACCTACCAACTGGAAAGAGTAGATATTTAAATAGCAAAGAGTATGAACTACTGCATAAATTTATTAAAGAGGAGGAGAAGCGTGCAAACAATCAAACTAAAAACTAAATATAAAACCCAAATGATTGATATAACTGAGCAAGTAGCAGAAGAGGTTGTAAAGCTTGGGGTTAGAGATGGGTTGTGTAATGTATTTTCCACTCACACAACTGCCTCAATTGTATTTTTTGAAAATCACGACCCAAAACTTCAAAGAGATTTTCTAGCAGCACTTAGCCGTATTGCACCAAATGATTTTAACTATACAAGCAGTGATATAAATGCTGCTGCTCATATTAAATCAACTCTTTGTGGTCAAAGGGTAGTATTGCCAGTTGTTAATGGGCAACTATTTTTAGGAAAGTGGCAAGGGATATATTTTTGTGAGTTTGATGGACCAAGGGATAATAGAGAGTTTCATATTCAAGTAATATGAGTCTTATTAATAGATATCGCCCAAACTCACTTCAAGAGATATTATCACAAAAGCATCTAGTTGGCAAAGATGGTATTTTTACCAAATTTTTAGAGAAAAACTTCTTTCCAAGCTCTCTTTTTTTTGGACCACCCGGAAGTGGCAAGACTACATTAGCTAGAGTTATTGCAAAAGAGTTAAATAGAGATTTTTTTGAGTTTAATGCTACCTCAATTAAAGTTGAAGAGATAAGAGAGGTAGCTAAAGAGTATAAAAACTCCCTATTACCCCCTATTATATTTATAGATGAGACCCATCGTCTCTCAAAAAATCAACAAGAGGTCCTTTTGCCTCTATTAGAGGAGAATAGCTTTCTATTTTTAGGAGCTTCAACTCAAAATCCTTTATATTCATTTACTAAAGCCTTTTGCTCAAGACTCCATATATTTAAGCTAAATCCAATCCAAAAAGGGGATTTAAAAGAGCTTATTTTAAAGATTGCAGCAAAAGAGAGCATTAGTTTGGAAAATGAGGCTCTCATTTATCTTTTAGAGATTAGCCAAGGTGATGCAAGAGTAGCAATAAAACTGCTAGAGAGTGCAAGCTATATTGATAAAAATATCTCTAAAGATATATTATTAGAGCTATCTTCTATAAATACAATAGCCCTAAGCCAAGAGGAGCGCTATAATCTAATTTCAGCCTTAATAAAAAGTATTAGAGGAAGTGATATTGATGCAGCTCTTTATTATTTGGCAAGATTAATTGAAGGAGGTGAGGCAGCAGAGTTTATTGCAAGGCGTCTTGCAATATTAGCTAGCGAAGATATTGGAAATGCAAATCCAAATGCTCTAAATTTAGCAAGTAGCGCTTTAGCTATTGTAAAGGAGATTGGCTATCCTGAAGCAAAAGTTACTCTATCTCAACTAGTAATATATCTTGCCTCATCTCCAAAATCAGATGCTGCATATAGGGCAATCAATAGAGCAATAGAGCTTGCTAAAAAAGAGCCTCTAGAGGTGCCAACTCATCTCTATACCCATTCAAAAAACTATCTATCTCCACATAATTTTGGAGGCTATATAAAACAACCCTATCTTCTTAAAGAGCTAAAAATATATAGTAGCACCAATATAGGGTTTGAAAAGAGGTTAGATGAGTGGATAAGAAAGATAAAAAATTTGGTATAATATTTAAAAAGATTAATTAGATGTATCTTCAATCATTAGTGGATAGTTTAAGTGAAGCTTTTAATAGATATTTTAGCCAAGAGCTATTTTTTAACTTAAAAGCTGGAGAGATACTCCTTTTTTCTCTCTTTATCTTCTCTATTATCGCTATAAATTGGATTATAAAAAAGCCTCTAAAGAAGGCTCTTAAATTATATCTATTTAGAGGAAGAAGAGAGCTTTGGAAGAGGCTATTTTTTTATAGAGTAGAAAAGGTCTTTAAGCCCCTTCGCTATCTACTCTCTCTCTATCTGCTTCAAATTGCTCTAAAAATATTTTTTCCCTACCCTTTGGCAATTGTAGAGGATATATTCTTCTTTTTATATGTATTGCTCTTTGCTAAGTTTTTATATGAGATAGTAAAATATTTTCTTTATAAATCTCTTAATGAGAAGATAAAAAAGTACAAAGGTGCAAGAAGAGAGCTATTTAATCTATTTTTAAATATTACTAAAGTCTTTATAGGGATTGTAATTGCAATATTAATTTTATCTAAAATAGGGGTTGATTTAACCGCTTTAATTACCTCTTTAGGGATTGGAGGAGTTATTATTGGGTTTAGCTCCAAAGAGGCATTAACAAACTTTTTTGACTCAATCCGTCTAATTAGTGAAGATGCCTTTAGACAAGGAGATTGGATTGAGACAAAGGATATAGAAGGGTTTGTAACTGAGATTGGATTGGTTGCTACCAAAATTAGAACCTTTGATAATGCCTTAGTTACAATTCCTAACTCTTTACTGGCAAATAACTATGTAAAAAATTGGACAAAAAGAGTTATTGGAAGAAGAATAAAATTTTATATAAAGATAAAAATTACTACTAACTTCAAAGAGTTAGATAGAGTCTTATTT
>JAADEQ010000016.1 GCA_013153345.1 Campylobacterota bacterium
TATGGAGCTTGATGCTCTAAAGAGAGTAGTAGCTAAAGAGCTAGGGCTCTCTTATACTACTGAGGGTAATATTTTGCCTAAAAATGAGATTAAATATTTTGTAAATGAGGATGTAGTTGTAGATATTAAAGGGTATGAGTGGTATATAAAAAATAGATATTTTTCTTCAGTAGAGAGTAAAAAGATAGGGTTAATAAAAGAGATTGATGCAGTAATCTTTTTAAATAAATATTTTTTAATTATTAGAATGCCAACTAAAGAGTATAAAATAGACCTATTCTCCCACTTTAAAAAGCTTTATGAGAGTGAGGATAGAAAGTTACTAAATTATCGGTTTCAAAGTGATGGAATTGACTTATTGCTTTTAATAGAAAATATCTCAATTGATATGGGAAAAGAGTCTATATCGATGGATTTTTCTCTATTTTTGAAGTTGGATGAGAGAGAAGAGTAACCTCTTCTTATTTTTTAGCAGCTCTCTCTTTACACGCTTTTGTATCGATACAAAAATATCCTTTTCCTTTTTTTGCAGGTTTTAGCTCCTCTTCATTATCATTGCCACACTTCTTGCAAACTTTATCGCTCTTTGGAGTCTCAAGTTTTGCTTCTGGCTTCATTGCAGGAAATAAGAGCACATCTTTAATTGAGTGTTGGTTTGTTAAAATCATAACAAGTCTATCAATTCCAATTCCCTCTCCTGCAGTTGGAGGCATTCCGTAACTTAGGGCTCTTACAAAATCTAAATCCATATGCATTGCTTCATCATCGCCGCTAACCTCTTTTGCCTCAACTTGAGCCTTAAATCTTTCATATTGGTCAATTGGGTCATTTAGCTCATTAAATCCATTTGCAATCTCTTTTGCAGCAATAAAAAACTCAAATCTATCTGTTAAAAACTCATCCTCATCATTTCTTCTTGCAAGTGGGCTAATATCTACTGGATAGTGGGTTAGAAATGTTGGATTAATAAGATTTTTTTCTACAAACTCATCAAAAAGCTCCTCTTGAAGCTTTCCAACAGATAGATTCTCATCAACCTCAAGCCCTTTTGATTTGATAAATTTAATTAAAGCCTCTTTATCTCTTATATCTTTTTTATCAATTCCGCTATATTTAACTATTGCATCTTCCCATTTTATCTTTTGAAATGGAGTTGAAAAATCAATCTCCATATCTGCATACTTTATCTTTTTAGGAAGATTTAGCTCTCTAAATAAATACTCAAAAAGCTCTTCAGTAAGCTTCATTAAATCTTCATATGTATGGTATGCCCAGTAAAATTCAAGCATTGTAAATTCTGGGTTGTGGGTATGATCCATTCCCTCATTTCTAAAGTTTCTATTTATCTCAAAAACTGCCTCCATTCCTCCAACAATAAGTCTTTTTAAATATAGCTCTGGAGCAATTCTTAAATATCTATCAACTCCAAGGGCGTTATGGTGTGTAATAAATGGTCTTGCATTTGCTCCTCCAGGAATTGGGTGAAGCATTGGGGTCTCAACCTCTAAAAAGCCTTTCTCTTCAAAAAATCTTCTAACTAAAGATACAATTTTTGAGCGAAGTGTAAAAATCTCTTTTACCTCAGGATTTACAATCATATCAAGATATCTTTGGCGATATTTAATCTCTGTATCTTGAAGCCCATGAAACTTTTCTGGAAGTGGATGGATAGCTTTAGTAACAAGCTTCATATCCTTGCAATGAAGAGTAACTTCTCCAGTTTGTGTAACAAAAGGATAGCCGCTAACTTGAATTATATCTCCAACTTCAAATAGCTTTTTTGCCACATTATTATAAAATCCTTCAGGCAGCTCATCTCTATTATAATAAATTTGCACAAGTCCATCACTATCTTCAATCTTAGCAAAAGCTGCTTTTCCCATAACTCTTATAAATTTAATTCTTCCAGTTAGAGTCTCTTCTTTTGATTCATCTTTCTTTTGAGGATTTTCTTTTAGATTTTCATACTTTTTTAAGAACTCTTTTGAAGAGATTCCTTTTTTTATATTGGTTGGATAGGGATTTATTCCTTCTTCTTGAAGTTTTTGAGCTTTTTTGATTCTTTCTTGAATATATTGATTATCAAATATCAATTTTATCTCCTAATTTTTATTTTGACACTCATTGCAAATTCCAACAATTTTCATTGTGTGACCAATCATTTTGAAATTATATTTTTTTGAAACTTCAATTTGTCTTGATTCTATTATCTCATCAACAAATTCTATAATTTTTCCACACTCCAAACATACAAGATGGTCATGATGCTCTTTATGGCCAATCTCATACTTTTTGCCATCTTTTCCAAAAGAGATTGAATCAACAAGTCCTTCTTCTTCAAAAAGGGCTAAGGTTCTATAGATAGTTGCAATTCCAATATTCTCTTTGGGGAAAGATTTTTTAATCAACATTAATATCTCTTCTGGAGAGTGGTGGCCAGAGTGTTGATAGAGAGTTTGAAGGATAATCTCTCTTTGTTTGGTATACTTTAGACCCTTTTTTCTAATGACATCTTTTAACTCCTCTAAGAGGTCAATAAACTCTTGGTCTATTCTTTTCATCTACTCCCTTAATAGTAGTAACGAGATGATTGGGTAGAGATATTTAAAATATATTTTCCACTATTTTTTAGCATCTTATATATTACTCCTCTTGAGTATTTTAGTTTTGCTGATTGCAAAATCTTTGTTTTGGTATGGAAAATATAGATAATAACTGAAAAGATAACAAAATATCTAATAAAGGCTAAAATAATTGAAGCCACTACATGAGGAGTCCCTTTTGGCACCTCTCCAACTAGACCCATAATAAAATTTGATATATATTTTCCAAGCCCAAAGAATATTAAAAATACTAAAATAATTCCAATGGAGTTTAAAAAGTTTATAGAGACATTTTGGGTAATATGGGTATATACAAACTTTGCAAAGGGCTTATGGAGGCAAGATGCTGCAAAGATACTTCCTACAATTGTGGTAGTTGCAAAGAGCTCCTCTAATATATTAGAGGTTACTGCTTTTAAAGATAACAAAATTAAAGCAAGTAGTAAAATTACATCTATTAAGGTAAAGATAATAGTGGTGCTATATGTCATCTCTCCTCCTTTACTTAAGCCCAAGCTGACGTTTAAGCTCTTCTGGGTAGTAGGCATAATTTATAGCTGTCTCTACATCAATTATTCCTTGATTAATAAAGTTGATTAGATTTTTTGTTTGAGTCTGCATTCCTTGGGCTTGACCAAGCTGCATTGTGGAGTAGATTTGGTGAATTTTGTGCTCTCTAATAAGGTTTGCAATTGCATCATTATTTATCATAATCTCCCACGCAGCAACCCTTCCTCCTCCAATTTTTGGAAGAAGTGTTTGAGAGATAACTGCTTTTAGTGAGCTTGCAAGCATTGCTCTAATTTGGCTCTGCTCAGCTGCCTCAAAACTATCAATAATCCTGTTAATCGATTTTGGAGCTGAGTTTGTATGGAGTGTTGCAAAGACTAAGTGCCCAGTCTCAGCTGCAGTAAGAGCTGCTGCAATTGTCTCACTATCTCTCATCTCCCCAATTAATATCACATCTGGGTCTTGACGAAGCACATATTTTAATCCAGTATAGAAATCTTTGGTATCATTCTCAACCTCTCTATGAGAGATTGTTGATAGGATTGGTTTATGTAAAAACTCCACTGGGTCTTCAATGGTTACAATATGGCGCTTTTGCGTCTTATTTATCTCATGCAGCATTGAAGCAAGAGTTGTTGATTTACCACTTCCAGTTGGTCCAGTTACTAAAACTAAACCTCTATGAAGCTTTGTTAGCTCTCTAAATACATCTGGAGCATTGATATCGGTTAAATCTGGGGTTTTTGTTGGAATAAGTCTTAGAGCCGCTGATAGCTCCCCTAAAGTCTTATAGATATTAAAACGAAATCTTGCCTTTTCACTAAAGGCAAACATCCCATCAATTTCACCTTTTGTCTTTAATCTATCAATCTGTTTTTGTGTTAAAAATGGGTAACAAAGCTCTTCTATCTCTTTTCCAGTTAACTCATGGTAGTTTAGTTTAATTAATGAGCCATCAACCCTAATTGATGGTTTATCTCCTGCTACTAGGTGCAAGTCTGAGGCGTTTTTCTTTAAAAGCGCATTAATAAAAGGGGCAATCTTTAAATTTTCCATTAATATCCTATCACTCAATTATAGCTGGAACTATAAAAAAGTCATCTCTTGCCTCAGGAGCATATTTTAAAATTATCTTTGGAATCTCCTTGTCACAATAAGGAATATCTTCTCTCATTGGAGTTCCACCTTCAAGTGTTGAGAAGTAGCTATCTAAATTGGAGGTATCAAGCTCATTAAGATTTTCTACATACTCTAAAATATCACTAAGCTGTTTGATAATCTCTTCTTTTTTTTCTTCATTAATCTCTAGCGCTGAGAGATTCTCTAACTTCTTTAGTAAATTGTTATCAATCTTCACCTCTTTACACCTTAAACGTTTTTTTAATAATTATATATAAAAACTATTTAAAGCTTCAAGTGGTATTATACTATTTCATAAAATAATAAATAAAAAGGGAATGAAGATGTTACAAAATATTGATATGAGTTCACCAGAATTTTTAGAAGAGTTAGAAAAGACCAAAAAATTTACAGATAAAGTTCTTGAGAGATTTGGCTGGGTTTACCATCCAGACCCAGAGGTTGTTGAGAGTGTTCAAATGGGGCTTACTAGAAATAAGCTTCTTTATGGAAAGAGATTTTGCCCTTGTTTTATGGTAATTGAGGAGGATGGAAAATATAAAAGTGCAGATGATAGAATCTGTCCTTGCAAACCAGCAATTGAGAAAGAGGTGCCAGAGGAGGGAAAATGTCATTGTGGAATTTTTTGCACCCCTGAGTATGTTAAAAAGTATAATGAAGAGCAAAAATAAAGGAATAAGTTGCAAGCAGATGTAGTTGATTTATTTTTAGAGATTTTAAGCAAACAATCAATTACCCCAGATGATGGGGGGTTAATTGATTTTTTTGAAAACTATTTAGATGGTTTTGAAGCAATTAGAGTAGATAAAAATGGGGTAAAAAATCTCTTTTTAACAAAAGAGTTTGGCAAAGGAGAGCATCTCTGTTTTGCTGGACATATTGATGTGGTTCCTCCAGGAGATGGGTGGAAGACCCCACCTTTTACCCCTACCATAAAAGAGGACAAAATTTTTGCAAGAGGGGCGCAAGATATGAAAAGTGGGGTTGCTGCATTTATGCAAGCTATAAAAGATAGCTCCTCTTTTAATGGGAGATTATCTGTGCTTTTGACCTCTGATGAGGAAGGGGATGCAAAATATGGCACAAAAATAGTGCTAGAGGAGCTGAAAAAGAAAAATTTGCTTCCAGATTTTGCAATTGTTGCTGAGCCAACTTGCGAGAAAGAGTTTGGAGATGCAATAAAGATTGGAAGAAGAGGCTCAATTAATGGAGTATTAAAACTATATGGAAAACAAGGTCATGCAGCATATCCTACTAAAGCTATAAATCCAATTGATTTGATTGCTCCAATTTTGCCAAAGATTGCAGGGGTTAATTTGGATAATGGAGATGAGTTTTTTGAGCCAAGCCGTTTTGTAATCACAGATATTAGAGCAGGACTTGAGGTTACAAATGTAACTCCAGGGGTTTTAAAGATGATGTTTAATGTTAGAAACTCCACAAAGACAACCCCAAAAGATATTGAGGAGTTTATTAAAAGACATTTTGATGGTTTAGATTATGAGTTAGAGTTAAAGGTTAGTGCAAAGCCTTTTATGACAAATCCAGATAGTAAAATTGTAAAATTGATGCAAGATTCAATCCAAAAAATCTGCTCAATCTCTCCAAAGCTCTCAACTGCTGGAGGAACTAGTGATGCGAGATTTTTTGGAGAGTATGGGGTTGATACGGTAGAGTTTGGAGTAATTAATGATACAATTCATGCGCCAAATGAGAGAACCTCTATAAAAGAGGTTAAGAGCCTTTATGAGATATTTAAAAATGTAATAAAAGAGTTTTAATGGGAATAGTTGAGATAGTTCTTATTACCTTTATATTAGAGGTTATTGAATCTTATATTCAGTATGGAAGAACTCTAAAAGAGGTAGTAGAAAAACTCTATAGAATCTATCAAAAGAGTCCAT
>JAADEQ010000057.1 GCA_013153345.1 Campylobacterota bacterium
CTAACTAAAAATGTAGACTCCTCTTTTATAAATAGCTCAATGCTGCTATTTGAAGGGAGGATACTTTTAATCTCTTCAATACTATTTTTAAAATCTGAGGTAATAATAACTTGGCTAATAGGCTTTAGATTCAAAGTTCAATATCTCCAATTAGTGCTGCATCTAGAGCTTTTTCAAATAGCTGAAAGCTTTGAATTAATTTTATATCAATTAAAGGGTCACTCTTATTTAAAGAGAAAATCCCCTCAATATCTTGATTTAATCTCCAAATTAGACTAGTTTTATCTTGCTCAATATACTCATATAACTTATGGTTGCCACACCCTATATACCAAAAGATATATCCATTTATAAAGGAGATATCTAACATATCAAGCAAAAAATCGAGTTCACTTGCATCTTTTAAAGTTGTATAGTGAGGAAAGAGGGCCTCTAAAGGGTATATGGGGATAAAGGGTCTATTTTTCTCTAACTGGTTGATTTTAGTAGTTACATACTCGCTAAAATATTTAAAATCCTTATCGGTAATAATAATAAGAGTATATCCTTCCAAAATCTTAGAGATGGTACTCTTTACTTGAGGAATCCAGTTAAATCTTAGCTCTTCCATCCAGCTAAAGCAAGTTCCCTCTTCACGAATTGCATTTAGAGTCCACTCATTAAAATCCATTACTTATCAAGTCCATACGCTTCATGCAGTAGCCTTACTGCTAACTCTCCAAATTTTTCATCAATAATCATTGAGATTTTAATTTCACTTGTTGAAATCATCTCAATATTAATATTATTATCTGCTAAAGCTTTAAAAGCGACTGCAGCAACTCCACTATGGCTTTTCATTCCAACTCCAACAACTGAGACTTTTGCAACCCACTCATCATAATCACTCCCCTCAAGGTCGTGGTCAAAGCTCTCAATTACTTTTTTTGCCTCTAGCAGTTGATTTTGAGGAATGGTAAATCCAAGATTTGTCTTTCCATCTTTGCTTGCATTTTGGATAATCATATCAACATTAATATTCTTTTGAGCCAATTTCTCAAAAATCTCAGCCGCAATTCCAGGCCTATCTGTTACTCCTCTTAACGATACCCTTGCTTGGTTCTTATCAAGGGCAACTCCACTAACTAAAAGCTCTTCCATATCTTCTCCTTCTTTCTTATCTGCAATAATTGTCCCTTCATTATCACTAAATGTGCTTTTTGCAATAATTTTAACACCCATCTTTTTTGCAAGCTCAACAGAGCGGTTTTGCAAAACCTTTGCTCCAAGGCTTGAGAGTTCAAGCATCTCATCATAAGAGATAAAATCAAGCTTTTTTGCCTTTGGCTCAATTCTTGGGTCTGTTGTATATACTCCATCAACATCGCTATAAATCTCACACGCATCAGCACTCAAAGCTCCAGCTAGTGCAACTGCACTCAAATCGCTTCCTCCTCTTCCAAGGGTAGTAATTTCTCCTTTATCGTTTATCCCTTGAAAGCCAGCTACTATTACAATATTTCCATCTTCTATCTCTTTTTTTATCCTATCAGTCTTAATCTCTTTAATTCTTGCATAGGTGTGAGTGGTATCAGTTGTAATTCCAGCTTGTCTTCCAGTAAGAGCTATTGCTTTATAGCCCATCTCATTTAGAGCAATTGCAAGAAGAGCAGCAGTTACTCTCTCACCAGAGCTTAGTAATAAATCCATCTCTCTAGGAGAGGGATTTTTACTAAAGTAGTGAGCATAATCAATTAGCTTATTGGTCTCCCCGCTCATTGCAGAGACCACAACCACTAAATCTTTATTCTCATCTTTATTTTTTGCAACTTTATTTGCAACATTTTGGATTCTCTCTAAGCTTCCAACGCTTGTGCCGCCATATTTTTGAACTACTAACATTAAATAAACCCTTTTTTCTTAAAATATTCAATAACCTCTTTATAGGCTTTTCTCTTTAAAAATAGAGCCTTTTTAAAAAGCTCATCTTCAGTTACAAAGGTATAATCTTCAAACTCAGGCTTTTTATATGAGTTTAAATCGATTCTTGCACCCTCTTTTAGTTTTACTAAAAAATATTTTTGGTTTTGCCCTCTATATGGATACATCTTTTTCCCACCATTTTTGGGAAAATCATACTTTATCCACTCTGGATACTCAGCTATAATCTCAACCTCATCTGTTCCAATCTCTTCTTTAAGCTCTCTATATAGAGCCTCTTTTGGTGTCTCTCCATTATCTATGCCACCTTGTGGAAATTGCCAACCTCGTCTAACTCCTTTTCTTTTTGCTAAAAGAAATAATGTTTGGCTGGGATATTCAGCCGATAGGATTATAGCTGCTACATTAGGGCGATACTCTTCAAGTTTTTTCATATTTTACCCCTAATTTAACAACTTAAAAACAAATAAATATTTTAAGCTATTATTTTTATTTTTTATTAGATAAAATTTTATCCAAAATTTATTTAAAAGAATCTACAATGCAAATTTATATTCACATTCCTTTTTGTGATTCAAAATGTTTCTACTGCTCATTTAACTCCTATACAAATTTGGAAAATAGAATAAAAGATTACTCTATTTCTCTATTAAAATCTCTAAAATATGAGCTTAAAAATGTAAAAAAAATTGACTCAATATATATAGGAGGAGGGACTCCTTCTGCGGTAAGTCCTTTTTATTATAAAGAGATATTTGAGCTCTTATCTCCTTTTATAGATAAAAAGATAGAAATAACTATTGAGGCAAACCCAAACTCTGCTACAAAGGATTGGCTTTTGCAAATGAGGGAGCTTGGAGTAAATAGAGTTAGCTTTGGGGTTCAGAGTTTTAATGATAAAAAACTAAAGGCGCTAAATAGAGCCCATAGCTCAAAAGAGGCAATAAGAGCAGTTGAGTTAGCAAACAGAGTTGGCTTTAAAAATATCTCTCTTGATTTAATTTATGATTTTTATCTAGATAGCAAAGAGCTTTTAAAAAAAGATATTGAGATTGCTTTTAGTTTGCCAATAAACCATATCTCAGCATATGAGCTAATAATTGAGCGAGGCACAAACTTCTTTTCAACTCCTGAAGTTAAAGCCAATAAGGAGAGCTTTAATTTTTTTATAAGAGATGAGATTATTAAAAGAGGCTTTAGCTGGTATGAGGTCTCAAATTATGGCAAATATAAAAGCTCTCATAATCTTGGATACTGGAGCTATAAAAACTATATTGGGGTTGGAGCAGGAGCGGTTGGATTTATTGATAATAAGCGATTTTATCCTCATACAAATATAGAAAAGTATATAAAAGAGCCACTCTTTAAAAGGGTTGAGGAGCTAAGATATGAAGATATCTTAACTGAAAAGATATTTTTGGGTCTTCGCTCAATTGTTGGAGTTAAAAAAGAGATTCTTCCTTCTTCTATGCAAAAAAGAGCTGATATTTTAGTTGATGAGAAGAGGTTGGAGTTTAAAGATGGAAGCTATTTTAATAAAGATTTTTTTATTAGTGATGAGTTAGCACTTTTTATTATGCAAAATTAGATACAATAATATCAAAAATTTTTAAGGGTAGATATGTTTGATTTAGGATTTAGCGAGATACTCTTTATTGCAATAATTGCCCTTTTATTTATTGGCCCAGATAAGCTTCCTGAGACTCTAAAGACAATTGCAAGAACTATTGGCAAGATTAAAAGAAGCTTTGAAGATGTTAAAGAGAGCGTTAATAATGAGCTAAGGGTTAGTGAGCTAAGAGAAGAGGTATTAAGTTATAAAAGAGAGCTTGAAAAAGCAAAAGAGGATTTGAGTGCTTTTAAAAATGTTGCTGCAAAAGAGATTAATGAGATAAAAGAGAGTGTAAATATTAAAAAAGAGTTTGAACCAAAAGATATAAATGATGATTTAGAAGAGCTTGAGAGGGCAGAAAAAGAGTTTGATAAAGATTTAAATAAAAAGATAGATTTGGCTAATGAGGCTACTAAACATTTAACTCAGATGGAATTTAAACATCTAAAAAAAGAGGCTAATTGATGTTTGAAGAGGTAAAACCCCATTTAGTTGAGCTTAGAAAGAGAATCTTTATATCTGTTGTTGCGCTAGTTGTTAGTTTTATTCTCTCTTTTATATTTTATAAACCAATTCTTGATTGGGTTACAGCTCCACTTTTTGATGCTTTGCAGGCTGCTCAAAAGAGTGTAAAAAAGACAAATGAGGGGGTTTGGGAGATTGATATAAAAGATAATAATATAACTTTAAAAGAGAAAAACATCACTAAAATCTCTCTTGTTCAAAAGGCAATTAATGAGGCAAATAGAGTTATTAATGATAAAAACTCAACAAAAACTGAAATTGCACTGGCTAACTCAATTAAAGATTTAGCAACACATATAAAAAGCTTAAAAGCTGAGAGCAATAACAGCGTTATGTGGGGAAGTGTTACAACGCGCCAAATTGGTGGAGTTTTTATGGTTGCTCTAAAGGTTTCATTGTATGCAAGTATATTTTTAGCTCTTCCAATAATTTTGTGGCAAGCGTGGCTCTTTGTTGCTCCTGGGCTTTATGATAATGAGAAAAAGCTCGCGCTTCCGTTTCTTTTTGGAGTTACAATAATGTTTATTGTGGGAGTTTTGTTTGCATATTATGTTGTAGCTCCATTTGGATTTCAATTTCTAATTACCTTTGGAGCATTTTTATATACTCCACTAATTAATATAGAAGATTATATCGGCTTTTTTGCAAAGATTTTGTTTGGATTTGGGCTTGCTTTTGAGCTTCCAATGGTTGTATATTTCTTAGCATTAATTGGGCTTGTTACTGATAAGACTTTGATAGCCTTTTTTAAATATGCAATTGTATTAATTTTTATTATTGCAGCAATTTTAACCCCTCCAGATATTATAACCCAGCTTTTAATGGCAACTCCTCTAATAGTTCTTTATGGAGTCTCAATCTTAATTGCAAGAGTGGTAAATCCAGCAAAAGATGACGAAGATGAAGATTTAGATGATAAAAAGCTGCTTGAAAATGAAAAATAAAGATCTGCTTGTTAGCTCATATGATTATAATTTGCCAAAAGAGCTAATAGCCTCCACTCCTGCAATTCCAGCTGATAGCGCTAAGCTTTTAGTATATGAGAGAAATACAAAAAAAATTACTGATGCAATCTTTAGGGATATAATTGATTTTATCCCAAAAGAGACTGCAATAATTTTTAATAATACTAAAGTTATAAAAGCAAGAATTTTTGGGAAAAAAAGTAGCGGCGGTAAGGTTGAGCTTTTAGTTATTAAGCCCTTAGATGAGGGCATTTTAGCAATGGTTAAAGGAAGAGTTAAAGTTGGCACAAAGCTTATTTTTCAAAATGGCTTAAGTGCAGTAGTAAAGGCTCTAAATAGTGATGGAAGCAGAGTGGTTGAGTTTTTTTTAGATGAAAAAAAGATTGATTTTAATAAGCTTGTTTTAATTTTAGAAAAGATTGGCCATATCCCACTGCCTCCATATATGAATAGAGAAGATACAAAAGAGGATGAGAGATATTATCAAAGCATCTTTGCAAAAGAGGCTGGCTCAGTTGCAGCTCCAACAGCATCACTGCACTTTACTCCATCTCTTTTAGAGAAGCTAAAATCAAAATTTGATACATACTACCTAACTTTGCATGTGGGAGCTGGCACCTTTAAGCCAGTTGAAGTTGAGGATATAAGAGAGCATAAAATGCATAGTGAGTTTTTTAAGATTCCAAGAGATGTTGCAAAGGTAATTGATAGTGATAGAAAAATTTTAGCAGTAGGAACCACTGCAACTAGAACAATTGAGGAGTATATAAGAAGCAAAAGATTAAGTGGTCAGAGTAGTATATTTTTACATCCTCTAAATCCTGCAAAAAGAGTTGATTATCTTCTAACAAACTTTCACCTTCCAAAAAGCACACTTCTAATGCTTGTTAGCTCCTTTATTGGCAGAGAGGAGACCTTAAGATTATATAATTATGCTATTGATAAAAAATATAGATTCTATAGCTATGGCGATGCTATGCTAATAATTTAAAAACTTCTTGATATAATTGCATTTACAAAGGAAAAATGATGGCAAAAGAAATTACTTATTTAGGAAATGAGCTTTTATTTAGAGATGATAACTATATTTTACATA
>JAADEQ010000017.1 GCA_013153345.1 Campylobacterota bacterium
ATTACTCTTATATCTACTTAGGGTATATCTTAAATTGCTATCTTCACTAAATGGTTTACCCACCAAAAAAAGGGTAAAAGGGACTTGATACTCTCTAATTAATCTATCTAGATATCTACTCCCCTTTAGAGGTCCATCATCACTGGTTAAAAATACACTATATTTATAGTGAGGCTTTGCTTTATGAATAGCTCTCTTGCTCTCATTTTGATTTAGCTTAATAGTAATTAAAATGCAATCAATAATAAAGATAAAGATAGCAAGAAAAACTAAAAACTTCTTCATCTAATCCTCTTTATGGAAGCTTTTGAAATACCGTTCCTTCAAAAGAGATATCTGCCATTATCCCTACATCATTAAATGGAATCACAATAGTATCTTTTCTAAGGTCTAAAGAGTTAATATCTACCCCCTTTGACCAATTTGTAAAGGTAATATAGGTATCTAGACTAAGTTTCCACTCCTCTTTATTTAAAAATTTTCTTAGAGCATCTTTAGTCATAAAGACAATAATAAGAGAGTATTTCTTTACCCCTACACTAAGTCCAACAGAGGTGCTATATATTTTATAATAACTCACAATAGAGTTGTTTTGAACTAAGGCCCCAAATCCATACTTTCCTCCAACAATCAATCCAGCCTCATAGATTGTTGGAAATACTAAATACCCTTCAGCTTTTCTAAGAAGCTCCTCTCCCCCTTTAAACTCCTTATAAAACTTTTGAATAGTAATTAAGATATCTTTGGGAGTAATAGTTAAATCTTGAGGCACTGGTGGAGATGTTCTTGGCTGAGTTGCAGGTGGAGTTGCTGCTGAGCAGTTTGAATTATTTGGGTAATAAGAGTGTAAAAGTGAAATTAAAAATATAGATAATATTGCACTTTTTAATTTTTTCATTAAAAACTCCTTGGGACTTTATTCTTATTATACTAAAAAATATTAAAAAGGCATTAAATAATTTCCAAAACTATTTAATTTTTTTGCTATAATTTTATTTAAAAAGGACTTACTTTGAAAAAATGGATATTTTTACTGCTAGCAAGCTTAATTATTAATAGTTGCGAAAAGGTAACTCCACGCAATACAAATCAACCCCTCTTTGAATGCTCACTAGAAGAGCAAAATAGATTTGTATATGAATATATGCAAGATAGATACTTTTGGTATAAATATCTTCCAAATGTAGATTATAAAAACTATAGCTCTGTTTATGCTCTACTTGAAGATTTAAAATATGAGTTAGATAGATGGAGCTTTATTATTGATAAAGAGATTTTGGATGAATATTTTGAAGGTGGAGAGTATATAGGATATGGAATAAAGCTAGATATAAAAGATAATAAACTATATATCACCCTAGTCTATCCAAATACTCCAGCCTCAAAAGCAGGTCTAAAAAGGGGAACTCAAATCTTAGAGATTAATAACAAACCAGTTGAGGGGATGAGCTTTGAAGAGATAAATTTAGCGTTTGGAGAGGATAGGGTTGGAGTAAAGACTCTTTTAAAAGTTATAATTGATAATGAGATAAAAGAGATTGAGATAACAAAAGATATTATTGTAGCTCCATCAGTAATAGCACAAACTATTTTAGAGATAGATAATCAAAAAGTTGGATATTTTGTATTTGATAGATTTGTGGCTCCATCCTCTCAAGAGTTAAAAGAGCTATTTAGCTACTTTAAAGCTCAAAATATAGACTCATTAATTGTAGACTTAAGATATAATAGCGGGGGGTTAGTTGATGTAGCTAATGATTTAGTTAGCTTAATTAAAGGGGATGGATTAGAAAATGAAGTTAGCTTTAAACTCCTATATAATGATAAACATAGTGATGAGAACTCCATCTATTATATAACCAAAGATAGCAACTCTTTAAATGTAGATAATATCTACTTTATTACCACTTATTATAGCTGCTCTGCTAGTGAGGCTGTAATTAATGCCCTAAAGCCATATGCAAATGTCTATATTATTGGCTCTAGAAGCTGCGGAAAGCCTGTTGGAATGGTTGGAGGGGAGTTTTGTGGGAAGTATCTCCTCCCAATTGAGTTTGAGATTGTAAACTCCCAAGATGAAGGGAGATATTTTGATGGCCTAGAGGTAGATTGCGCAGCCCAAGATGATATTACCCGAGATTTTGGTGATGAAGAAGAAGGAATGCTAAAAGAGACCATCTATCTTATAAAAAATCAAAGCTGCTCAGCAGTAGCAATGCAAAGAGAGCTACCTACCAAAACATATCTAAAACTAAAAGGGTTTAAAGAGATTGTAGGAGGATTTTAACTACCTCTTTATAGCCTCTAAAAGCTCCTCTAAAGGTAGAGTATTTAATACATCCTTTTTCTCAATCCACCCCCTTCTAGCCTGATTTATCCCATACTTAATAAACTCTAGCTCTTTTATATTATGAGCATCACTAGATATAGCAAATCTAACCCCCATCTCCTTTGCCTCTTTTGCTAAAATATCATTTAAATCAAGGCGAGTTGGTTGAGAATTTATCTCCAAAAATATATTATTATCTTTAGCCACCTTAAATATCTCTTTAAAATCTATATCAATTGAGTCTCTTTTTCTAATAAGCCTATTCATAGGATGAGCCAATATATTTACATATCGATTTAAAAGAGCCCTAACTACCCTTTTGGTTTGCTCTTTTTTAGAGAGTCTTAATTTTGTATGAACTGCAGCAACTACAATATCAGCTCTTTTTAATATCTCATCACTAGCAGCTAAAGAGCCATCTTCTAAAATATCCACCTCTAAAGATTTTAAAATAGAGATATTAAGCTTGCTATTTAGCCTATCAATCTCTTCAAACTCTTTAAGTATCTTTTTGGGATTTAATCCTTTCAAAAGCGCAATCGTTGAGTAGTGGTCACTAATTGCAATATACTCATACCCCATCTCTTTAGCTGCTAATGCCATCTCCTCTATACTATTGGCTCCATCACTATAGATAGTATGCATATGCAAATCGCCCCTTAAATCATCTTGCTCAATTAAAATAGGCAATCTATTAGACTTAGCAGCCTCAATCTCTCCTCTATTTTCTCTTAGCTCCGGCTCAATATAGGCTAAATTAAGAGCCCCATAAACCTCATCCTCACTCTTTGAAGCTACTATCTTCTCCCCTTTAAATACCCCATACTCATTAATCTTCAACCCCATATCCAATGCAAGCTGCCTAATTGCTACAACATGAGATTGAGAGCCAGTAAAGTAGTGAAGAGCAGCCCCAAAATGAAGAGGCTTAATAGCTCTTAAATCAACTTGAAGCTTATTATCTAAAACCACCCTCCCCTTTGTCTCTCCAGCAACAATAATCTCTTCTATTGCTTTAAACTCTAAAAAATAGTCAATAACCTCTTTAGGAGAGTTTGTACTAACTACAATATCTAAATCTGCAATACTCTCCTTTGCCCTCCTAAAACTTCCTGCTACCTCAACCCTATCTACTAAAGAAAAGCTCTTTATATACTCCTTTAGCTCTTTAGCAACCTCCTCTACCTCAATATATAAAAATCTAAACCCCTCTTGCTTTAGTAACTTTAACCCCTTTAAAATCTTCTCCTCTATCTTTGGCCCAAACCCAGGAAGCTCTCTAATCTTATGACTCAAGGCTGCCTCTTTTAACTCCTCATAGTTAGTAATATTGAGATTTTCATATAGCGCTTTTATCTTCTTTGCCCCAAGCCCCTCAAGTGATAAGAGCTCAACTAAAGATGGCGGGATTTTTCTCTTTAACTCCTCTAGTTTTTGCAACCTACCTGTTTTTACTATCTCTTCTATTTTGGCTGCTATCTCCTTTCCAATAGAGGGAAGCTTTGTTAAATCCTCTCTGTTTTTTACCATCTGCTCAATCTCTTCTCCCAAACTCTCAACTACTCTTGCAGCTTTCTTATAGGCTCTAATCTTAAAAGGATTCTCCCCCTCAATCTCCAAATAGTTAGCAAGCTCCCTTAAAATAGAGGCAATTTGACTATTCTTCACCACTTCTCCTTAATAGCTTACCCAAAGCCCTTTTATACCAGCAACCAAAAATTGAGCTGCAATTGCACCAACAATTAACCCCATCACTCTATTTAAAATCTTTATACCACTAACCCCTAAAACCCTATTAATTACTATTGCATTTTTCAAAATCCAATATACAATAGCAGCAGAGATAATAATAGAGAGAGTAAGTAAAATATAGCTCCAATGAGAAGAGACTACCTTAAGATTATTATGCATTAAGACAACAATAGTAGCAATTGCACCTGGCCCAAAAAGGATTGGAATTGCTAAAGGAACAATTGAGATATCATCCTTCTCTTGAGCCTCACTCGCCTCCTCTTTTGAGTGTCTAAATTTAGCCCCCTCTCCATATATCATATTTACTGCCATAATCATCAAAATAACCCCTCCAATTACCTTTAAAGATAAAAGATTTATTCCAAAAAGCTTAAATATTAAATCCCCTCCATACAAAGTAACTAAAGCAGCTATTAACAAGGTAATAGAGGCTCTAGTTGCAATTGCTTTTATATCCTTTTCACTATCTACAATCCCCAACATTATACTAGCTGCTGCAATAGGATTAAAAATGGTAATTAAAACAATAATATCATGAATTAATAAAGAGATATAGCTCATCTGCTCTCCTTTCTTCTCTCCTCTTCTTCTAAATGCTTATCAATATATCTAGCCAGACGCACTCTTTTAAGATGATAATAGACCAAATTAAATATCACCACTGCAACTACCACTATAGCTGAGGTAATAAGAGAGTGTGGTGAGTAGATTAAATTATACCCAATTAATACAATTGTAGCAATAAAGCCCAATATAGCTCCTAAAGCTGCAATAAATCTATTTGCCTTTGTCTCTTTATAGAGTTTAAAATTGGCATAATTTACTAAAGTAAATACAATTAAAAACCCCATACTTCCAGCAACTGAGATATTATCTAAATTAAAAGAGGTAGCAAATATAATTGCTAAAAGCGCAATAATAATAGTCCCCTCATACCCATTTTTAATCTGCTCCTCAAAGGTTTTTGGTAACTCTCCATATTTGGCAATTAAATAAGAGATTCTTCCACTCCCATAAAGAGTTGCATTTATTGCTGAAGCTGTCGATAAAAGAGCAGCAAAGCTAATAACAATAAACCCAACCTCTCCAAAAAAAGGCTCTGCAGCCTTGGCCAATACATAATCTTGTGCCTCTTTAATCTCCTCAAAAGAGAGATTCCCAACAGTTACAATAGCAATCCAGATATATATAACCATTACCAAAATCACTGAGGCATAATAGGCTTTAGGAAGAGTCTTTTGAGGCTCTTTTACATCCCTTGCAGTATTAGCAATAAGCTCAAACCCCTCATAAGCTAAAAATATAATCAGCCCTCCAGTCACAACCGAGGAGAAAGGGGCCCAGTTTTGAGGAGATAGGTGAGATAAATCGACACTAAAACTTCCAGCAGCTGCAAAGATAACCAATATTAATACCTTTGCAATAACCATAATATCTTCTGCTTTACCAGTAATAAAGGCTCCTAACAAATTAACCACCATAAATACCAAAATTATTGCTGAAGCGAGCAACTTATGAAGCCACTCAATCTTTTGCCCAGCCAATAAGACAGAACCATAACTACCAAATGCATAGGCATAGAGAGCTAACATTATTACATAACTAACTAAAAGCAAATTATTAATAATAGCGCTAAATAGATTATTCCCATAAGCTTGAACAATAAACTCAATACTCCCACCCTCACTTGGATATCTAACTGAAAGCTTAGCATATGAATAGGCAGTCAAAAGGGCAATAACTCCTGCAATAAAAAAAGAGATAGGCGCAGCCCCTTTGGCCAAATCAATGGTTAATCCCAAAACCGCAAATATCCCTCCTCCAATCATACCTCCAACACCAATGCTAAAGGCCTCCAAAAAACCAATCTTTTTCTCTCTCATTACACTTCTCCTTTTTATAAAATCCTCTCAATCTCTTTTGCCAACTCATCAGCCTTTGTCTTTTGTCGCTGCTTTAGATGAAAATAGGTAGCAAAAATAGAAAATATAAGCGAAAATAAGAGTAAAAGCTTTGGGTTAAAACTACTATAG
>JAADEQ010000073.1 GCA_013153345.1 Campylobacterota bacterium
CCTCCTTTTTTAACCTAAAACCATAATTAAATATCATCTTATCTAAGGGCTCAATATCTTTATAATAAAGCTCATCTTTAATCATCTCCAAACTAGTTGTAACTACCCAAATCTTTAACCTATCAAAATTTTTAGGAGATAAAAGAGGATGAATTGACTTTAAATAGCTATCTAGCTCCTTATAAAGAGCTGGTGGTAAAATCTCTTTTAAAGTCTTATTATCATCTCTAATACTCTTTTTAAAGGCAATCATTGAAGCTAAAGGAGTTAAAGCCAGCTCAGTATATACCCCATCAACCCTATTAATTAAAGGCTTTATTTGCTCAAAAGCGCTCTTTACTCTCCTATCTTTAGCATGCATTGTGCCAAATAGATAAAGAGTGCTATCCCCTTTTTTTGCCTCCCAATAAGAGAGTGAGACCTCATCTTTAGTAATACTCTCTTTGGCAAAGAGAGTAGCAACCATCATCAAGACTACTAAAAATATTCTCATTTTAAAAGCTCCGGCCTATACTCAAAGTGCATTGTATCAAAGTGATACCATTTACCCCCCCAAATAAAGCCATGCTTTTCAAAAATCTCTACTATCTTTTTAGGAATAGAGTTTTTATACTCCCCTCCCCAACGCCAATAGTTTGCATGCTTTACATTAATATCAATTGCTGTTCCAAAAGAGTGAAAACTTAAACGATTTGTCCCTGCAATCTTTCTCCACTTAAAGGTCCCACCAATTGGCTTTAGATATGAAGAATAATTTGGAGGAAGAGCCTTAAGCTCCTTTACTATCTTTTTTAAGGCCTCGCTCACCCCCTCTTTTTTAGTAACTAAAATATTGCTTCCATCTATCCACTTAATATAGACTAAATTTTTTCTAACCTCATCAGCACTCCCACCATATAAAGCCTTAAAGAGAGGCTCAAACCTAATTCTGCCTGGGTCATAATCTTTATTAGCAGGCCTAACCCACCCTTTTGGATAGATAAATTTTAACATATCCTCAATATCAGGATTATTTAGCCTCTCTTGAAAACTCTTCTTTTTTCCATCATCATATAAAAACTTTTTGCCATTATGCAAAATAATATAGTTATCTTTACACTCCTTAATAGCCTTATAGCTATTAACCAACTTCAACGCCTTATTATCACACATCCCATATAAAAAGGCTCCTAATAGAGGCAAAATATATATTTTCATCTCTTTTTCCTTAAGATTAAATTAAAACCCCTTACTCTCATCTTCACTAAATAGAGGGGTTCTATTTTGCTGATGCCAATTTATTATATACTCCCACGCATCTTTAGCACTATCTACAACTTCAAAGATATCTAAATCCTCCTTAGAAATCATCCCCTCATCCAATAAAAACTCAATATTTAAGAAGTTTTTCCACCACTGCTTACCAACTAAAACCACTGGAATCTGCTTCATTGAGTTTGTCTGCTTAAGGGTTAGAAGCTCAAATAGCTCATCCATTGTCCCAAAACCACCAGGATATACAACCATCGCTTTTGCTCTTTGAAAAAAGTGAAATTTTCTAATTGCAAAATAGTGGAATAAAAAGCAAAGCTCAGGAGTTATATATGGATTTGGATGCTGCTCAAATGGAAGCTTAATATTAAGTCCAATAGATTTTGCTCCAACCTCAAAAGCTCCTCTATTGGCTGCTTCCATAATTCCAGGACCTCCTCCAGTCATCACCATCACTCTATTATCATCAACCCCTTTACCACTCTTTCCAATAATTCTTCCAAGCTCTCTTGCATCCTCATAATAATAGCTATTATTTAGCGCAATTGTAGCCCTCTTTAGCTCTATTCCATTAATATTTTTCTCAATCAACTCATCAACTCTTCTTTTTGCAACATCTTGAGGCAAGGTTCTAGCACTTCCAAATATAGCAATAGTATGCTCAATCCCAAAGCGCCTCATTCCAATCTCAGCCTTTAAATAATCCAACTCAAGTCTAACTCCCCTAGTCTCATATAGCTTTAAAAACTCCTTATCATCCTCAGCCAATTTATAAGTTGGAGAGGTGATAATATTTTTTAATAGCTCTAACTCTTCTTTATTATAATAGTCCATATCAAACCTTTTGAGATAAAATAAAGGGGATTATACCATATTTTGAGAGTAATGAGAACTGGGATATCCAGCTCTACATTTTAGAAGCAACCAACCTTGCTAAATCAAAAAGTCTTGTTGCATATCCAAACTCATTATCATACCAAGTCATAATCTTAACCATCTTCTTATCTACAACCTCAGTTAAAAGCGCATCTACAATGCTTGAGTGAGGATTTCCAATTAAATCACTACTTACAAACTCCTCATAACTAACATCTAATATCCCCTTCATATCTCCTCTTGCCGCCTCTTCAAGAGCACTATTAACCTCTTGTGCAGTAACCTCTTTTGATAAATTTGCAACAATCTCAGTAATTGCAACATCAGGCACTGGAACTCTTAGAGCCATTGCACTCATCTTTCCTTCTAGCTCTGGAATCACCTTTGTTGTTGCTTTTGCAGCTCCAGTTGTTGTTGGAATAATATTAATTGCAGCAGCACGTCCGCGTCTATGTTTTCCTGGCTTTTTTCTATCAATTGTAACTTGGCTAGAGGTATATGCGTGAGTTGTTGTTACATGAGCAGACTCTACTCCAAACTTATTAACTAAAACCTTCATAACTGGAGCTAGAGAGTTTGTTGTGCAGCTTGCATTTGAGATAATATGGTGCTTACTATTATCATATAGATTCTCATTTACTCCAAAAACAATAGTAATATCTTCATTTTTAGCTGGAGCTGAAATAAGCACCTTTTTAGCCCCCGCTTCAAGGTGTTTTGCAGCATCTTCTCTCTTTGTAAATTTTCCTGTACACTCTAAAACAATATCAATTCCCTCCCAAGGAAGCTTTGCTGGGTCTCTTTCATTAATAATCTTTATCTCTTGGCCATTAATAATCAAACTATCCTCACTACTCTCAACAACTGCTGGAAATCTTCCATGAACTGAATCAAACTTTAGCATATATGCCAAATCCTCTGGAGTCCCACTTCCACCATTTGCAATAACAATCTCAATATCATCTTGCTCTGTTGTAAAATAGTTCCACAGAACCATTTTTCCAATTCTACCAAGCCCATTAATTGCCACTTTCTTCATATCTACCCCTAATTTTTTATTTATTATATATAAAATTTTATCCAATTAAACTAACTTTTAGCTTTTATTAGTAAAATCGCAATTAGGACAAAATATATCCGAATTTAAGTAAGGAGCAAACTATGATGATGGGAGCAATGCCACAACCAGCATATTATCTATTTAAATGTCAACAAAGTGCACCTCCAGGGATGCCAAAACCAAGCTGTGTTAACCAAAATGACCCAGAGTCTCAAGAGCTTTTTGGATATTTAGCTCAACAACTTATGACAAAAGGAATTATGGGAACAGTTCAGCCAATTCAAACAAGCTGTCTTGGGAGATGTCAACAAGGTCCAGTAATGTTGGTTGAGCCAGGACATGTTATGTATGTAAACTTAACTAAAGAGAAGATTGATAGAATCATTGATGAGCATCTAATTGGTGGAAAGGTGGTTGAGGAGTATGTAATTCCTGAGGAGTTTTGGGGTGAGCCAATTCCTCCAAAAGAGATGGCAAGATAGATTTTATCTACTAAAACTCCCTTATTTAGGGATTTTTACTCCCCTATCTCTATTTCTCCTCTTTTTTTATAAAATTTGATATAATAAAAATAAAAAGGTAGCCTATGACAATTACTATGCTTCATAGTAAAATACATCGAGCAACAGTTACAGATGCAAATCTAAATTATGTTGGCTCTATTACAATTGATAAAGATATATTAAAAAAAGTTGATATGAGAGTTGGTCAAAAAGTTGATATTGTTAATATTAATAATGGAGAGCGCTTTAGCACCTATATAATTGCAGGAGAGGCGGGCAAAAAGGAGTTTTGTCTAAATGGTGCCGCTGCAAGAAAGGTGCAAGTTGGAGATAAGATAATCATAATTGCCTATACTGAGCTTACCTTAAAAGAGGCAGATGAGTTTGAGCCAAAGATTGCTATTTTAGATGATGATAATGAAGTTGTTCAATTGATAAAAGGGCTTGAGTGATGTTTGGAGATTTTGATTTAAATAAGATGCAAGAGATGCTAAAGGATATTGAACAAAAAGCCAAAGAGATGGAAGAAAAGAGCAAAAATACTATCCTAACTGCCACTGGAGGTGGTGGAATGGTTAGTGTTAGTGCAAATGGGACTGGAGAGATTGTTGATGTGACAATTGATGACTCCTTATTAGATGATAAAGACTCTTTGCAAATTCTATTAATTAGCACTATTAATGATGCTTTAAAGATGGTAGAAGATAACAAAAAAAATCAAGCTCTAAATATGTTTGGAGGCTTAAACCCTTTTGGAGGCAAAGAGTGAATGAGTTACTAAAAGCAATTGAAGAGGATTTATTAGTTGAGATTAAACGCCTTTTAAAAGAGAATAACTATAATCTAAATAGCGAAGTTGAGATTGGAACAGAGTATGAGCTAGAAGATTATGATGAGATTCCTCTTCTTTTTTATCTAATCCAAAAGGGGGCCTCACTTGAGGCAATTAAGCTCCTAATAGATAATGGAATGGATATTACTACCACAACAAAAGAGGGAGTTGGAGCAATTGATTATGCAATAAAATTTAAGAGAAAAGATATTGTAGAGCTTTGCAAAGAGCATGGCATTAGCTTAACAAAGAGTCAACGAAAGAGTGGAATAACCCCTTTAATGCTTGCTGCAAGCTTTAATGATATTGATATGATGAAGTATCTAATTGAAAATGGAGCATCAGTGGATGATAGAGATAGGTTTGGAATGAGTGCTTTAGATTATGCAGCTAAGCTTGGTCAAAAAAAGGCGGTGGAGTTTTTAGAAACTCTTGAAAAAAACTAACCCTCAAAAAGAGGGAGTTAATTTAGAAGGGCTTAAACTAAAAAATCATTACCAAAAAAACAAGGAGATATTTAGTAGAGGATTTATCTTCCTCTTACATTTAGAATTATAATATAATATAATTAACTACCAGACAACCAAAAGTTAACGGATAATTAATGAGACATAAAAATGACACGCTTTTTTGTTACGAAACTCAACAAAACTCTATTATATGCGGTATAGATGAGGCAGGTAGAGGTCCTATCGCTGGTCCTTTAGTGGTGGTGGGAGTAATATTAAAAAAAAGTGTAAAAAACTTGACAGACTCAAAAAAAATAGGTAAAAAAAAGAGGGAAGAGATCTTTGAAAAGTTGCAAATAGCCTCAAAATACTATATATATGAAGCCTCAGCTCAAAAAATTGATAATAAAGGTCTAAGCTTCTGCCTAAAAGAGGCCCTAACTCAAATTAAAGATTTTTTTGGTAAAAATGTAACATATATCTTTGATGGAAATAGCTCATTTGGAGTAGAAAATATCCACCCTATTGTTAAAGCAGATAGTTTTATAGATGAAGTAAGCGCTGCTAGCATTATTGCTAAAGTCTATCGAGATAGAAAGATGGAGGAGCTCTCAAAGCTATATCCAAACTATAAATTTGAAAAGCATAAAGGGTATGGGACAAAAGAGCATATAGAGGCTATTAAAAAATTTGGTATGTGTGAGATTCATCGAAAGAGTTTTAGAGTAAAATCTCTACAACTGCAGCTATTTTAGCTTTTCATCTCCTCTAATACTAGCTTTGTAAGTTGATGAATATGCCCTTTTTTTAGAAGCTTTTTCATTTGTGAAAGTAGCTCTAGATAATATTTTTTCTCATCTTGATATACTTTTATTAAGGCTTGATATTCTTCTTTTGTAATTTTGCCATCAAATAGAGCAACAATCGTAGATAAAAGCTTTAGATACTTTTGCTCTCTTTTATCAAGGCTTGATAGATATTTTAAATATGCCTCTAAACTATCCATATCTTTAGGGGGAGTATCTAAATAT
>JAADEQ010000037.1 GCA_013153345.1 Campylobacterota bacterium
TCTTTTACCTCTATTTTTAATTATAATATTAAATTTTTCTTTAATAGAGCTATCAAGCTCCTCTAATACTCCGCTTCCTTTATAAAATAGATATTTAGTAGTTGGCATTGAGATATCTTTTGTTAGATTTAGAAGAAGCTTTGTATCAGTTACTGCTCTTGAGGTTATTAGCTCAAATTTCTTATCTTTAATCCTCTCAACTCTATCTCTAAAGATTTCAACATTTTTTAAATTTAGCATTGTTGCAATATATCTTAAAAATGAGGCCCTCTTATTAATTGGCTCACTTAAGGTAATATCTATATCATCCCAAGCAATAGCCAAAATTAGCCCCGGAAAGCCTGCTCCTGTTCCAATATCAACCATATTTTTTGGCTTTTGAATAAAAGTGGTTGGAATTAGGGAATCAACTATATTTTCTATTATCTTTTTATCCTCTTTTATTCGTGTAATATTATGAACCCTGCTCCACTCTTTTAGCTTTTGAATAAAAGTTTCTAAATTTTTAATTTGATACTCTTTTAACTCAATATTTGCTCTTTTAAGCTCTTTTTCTAAACTCATAATATATGCCCCATTTTATCTTTTTTTGTAGAGAGATAATCTTTATTAAATCTATTTGGCTCAATCTTTATTGGGATTCTTTCAACTATCTTAATCCCTTTAAGAGACTCAATCTTTTTTGGATTATTGGTTAAGAGCCTAATTTTATCTATATTAAAATGTTTTAGTATTGTTAGTACAATATCATAGGTTCTCTCATCTGCGCTAAATCCAAGTTGATGGTTTGCCTCAATTGTATCAAACCCCCTATCTTGAAGTGCATATGCATTTACCTTATTAAATAGCCCAATATTTCTTCCCTCTTGGCGATGATATATTAAAATCCCCCCCTCTTTTGCAATCAGTTTTAGCGCATACTCCAACTGCTCTCCGCAATCACACTTCAGTGAACCCAGTGCATCTCCTGTTAGACACTCTGAATGGACTCTAACAAGTGGAGTATTGCCAAAAGGCTCTTTAAATATTGCAAGATGCTCCTTTTGCCCCTCTTTAAATGCTTGAATCTTAAACTCCCCATATTTTGTTGGAAGATTTGCAACCTCTGAGATACTACTATCCATCTAAACCCCTTTAGATTTATCAAAAACTCTAATATGCAACCTATCACTATATCTAAAATTATTAATTTTGCAAAACTCAAACACCGCTTTTGCATTTTTATCTAAACTATTTTTGCTATCTCCAACAGGCATACAAAAAACCTCTAAATTATAATCTTTAATAATCTCTTCAATCTCGGCTTTTGCGCTACTTTCTACTAACTCTTTACTTAAGCTAAATTTAAAAAAGGCCTCTTTTGCATTTTTTGCAATCTCTTTAATTGCCTCTTTATTTACCCTTTTGCTCTTTGGCTCTTTTGAGTTTGATAGCTTTACTGAAAGGGCAAAAACTCCCTTTTTAAATGCTTGAAATTTATTAAAATCTATCTTTATTGTTGCATTTGTCTCAAATGTAACCCTAACATCTAACTCAGTTAAAAACTCAACAACCTCATAAAAAATCTTATTATTCCAATAAATTAATGGCTCCCCACCTGTTATTACAATATCTGGAATAAAGCCAATTTGGCTAAACTCTTTTTTTAATTTTTCAATTATAAGCTTGCTGCTATTAATCTTTTGCCAAGACTCTTTAAAGGCGCTATCAACTGCAAAAAAGGTATCGCAACTATACCTCTTTTCTCCATTTACTTCATATTCACACCCAAAACCAGGACATCTTAGATTACATCCACCAAATCGCAAAAAATAAGATGGAACCCCTGCATATTTTCCCTCACCTTGAAGTGAAAAGAAATCTTCTACCAAATATACCATTATCCACCAGTCTCATAAAAGGCTCTATTGGAAGATTCGCTACTCTCCTCACTCCAACGATTCTCTTTTGGCTTATTTGCTAACACATCTTTTAAAATTAATGCCGCTTTTTTAATATCTTTCTCTTTAACTGCCTTTGCAATACTTTGGGCTTCATCAAAATATAAACAAGGAATCAAATAGCCTTCTGCAGTTAATCTAATTCTATTACAATCTTCGCAAAAATCGTGTTTGTGAGGGTCAATTAATCCAAACCTATACCCATTTTCAATAATCTCATATGAAAAGCTTGGAGAGTTTTTAACCCTTCCAACCCTTTTTATCTTATATCTTTGCTTTATTGCACTTAAAATCTCTTTTCCACTAAGTCCTTTGATTTTACTATCTGCATGAATATTTTCCATATACTCAATAAATCTAACCTCAATATCTCTTTCTCTTCCAAACTCTAAAATATCTAAAATCTCACTATCATTAATCCCCCAAAGCGGAACCATATTAATTTTTATCTTAAACCCAAGCTCTCTTGCAATCTCAATTCCTTCTAAAATTTTACTAAGCACATTTTTTTGAGCAATTGAAGCCGCAACTGCTGGCTTTAGAGAATCTAACGAGATATTAATTCTTTTTAAGCCCGCATCTTTTAGCTTTTTTGCAACATCACTAAGCAAATATCCATTGGTAGTTAGGGCTAAATCTATATCGCTTTTATATGAGCTAATTAATTTAATAAACTTATCTAAATCCTCTCTAACAAGCGGCTCTCCACCTGTAATTCTTATCTTATTAATCCCCTCATCAATTGCAACCTTAACAAACTCAAATAGCTCTTCAAAACTTAAAAGATTTTCTTTTGGATTCCACGAAAATGGCTTTTGAGGCATACAATATAGACATCTAAAATTGCACCTCTCAGTTACAGAGATTCTTAAATAGTTAACCTCTCTACCATGTCCATCTATTAGCAAGTTAGCCCTTTATTTTTTTAATAATAATATCAAAAAAAGATTAATCTATCTACTTTTATATTAAAGAGCTTAAAAATAGGTCTAATAATAGGGAATAAATTGAAGAATTAACGAAGAAAAAAAGGGGAAGAAGGGCCCCTTTTATACAATATCTCTCCAGTTAGATTTATACCATAGATATGCAAGTAGAGTAAAGATTACAAAATATCCAATTACCCATGGTCCAATTCTCTCTCTATCTGGCTTGCTAGAGTCTCCAACTGCCTCAAGATATTGCTCAATCTTCTCATATGCCTCTTTTGTTACCCCAACTCTTGGCATTGCAGTTCCTGGCAACTGAGTTTGAGGGTCTTCAACAAATGTCTCAAGATATTGCTTACTTCTTGCTCTAATAATAGTTGATAAATCTGGCGGAAGTTTACCCATATAGTTTGCCAAGTTCTCTTGATACTCTGCAACTTGAAGCTTAAACTTCATTAACTCTGGGTCTTGCTTTGTCTTAATATTTGGCTTAGTTTTTGGAATCTCTCCAAGCTGAGTCCATTTTGCATATCTCATTGCGTGACATCTACCACAAGCGCTCTCAAAAGCCTCTTTATTTGATATCTCTTTTGGTGCAATAGATTTTAAATATGCTGCAATATCAGCTGCATCTTGAGCACTTCCAACAGATGGTGGCATTGCAAACTTCTTAACCTTTGTAGCATGATTTGGATTTTGCATCAAATCAACTAAAAACTTCTCATCATACAACGCTCCAGCATTACTTAAATCTGGTGGATTTACACCATAAGCTTTTGAAGCTGCTAAAGCATCCATTGGAGCCTTAATCCCTTGAGACTCAATTGAGTGACAACCAGTACACGTTGCAATTAACTGCTTACCTTTTTCAGGATTACCCTTTGGAGCTGGCTTTAAATCTGGATATTTAAAATCGTGCCCCTCAACATGCTTATGCATAACAGAGTGAGCATAAGGCTCAACTCCCCAATAGGTAATTAATGTAAAAAATACTACAACAGCTAATACTTTTAACTCTTTCATTTTCTTCATTTCTTACCTCCTACTAGCTTCTCCCTCTTTGTAATAAATGGAAGAGCTATCCATAAAATAATAAATAACCATGCAAAAATTGTTCCTAAAGTAGTGTAAATTCCTACTGGAGGTAATTTACCAAGAATTGTTAATGCTACCATATCAATTAATAGTAGCCAAAACCAACATCTAAATGGTCTTCTTCTATTTGCAGGCGCTACATTTGGACTTCTATCTAAAAATGGCAAGAAGAAGAAAATAACTTGAGCAAAACCAAATGCAATTAGCCCTGGGTCTTTAGGGAATGGTCTTAAAATCTCATAACTCCATAAGAAATACCACTCTGGATAGATATGAGGTGGTGTCTTTAGTGGGTCTGCTGGGTCAAAATTGATTGGGTCCATTGCAAATTGATAATGATAAAATACTAAATAGAAAAAGAAGATAAAATATACCCCAAGCACAAAAACATCTTTACTTAAAAATACTGGATTAAATGGAATAACTTTTGCCTCTTTTCTCTTACCTGCTTTCCACTTCTCAGCCTCAGCCTCAAAATCAATCTCTTCACCATCTTGGTTATTAACGTGTGGGATTCTAAGAGTTCCAAAGTGGAAAATAATTAGCCCAATAATTACAAGTGGTAATAAAAGAACATGAAGCATAAAGAATCTTCCAAGGAATGCTTGACCTGGAACATAATCTCCTCTAATCCACTCAACAAGCCAATTCCACTCTAAGCTTCCCATACTAAATAGGTTTGTAATAACCATACCAGCCCAATAACTCATCTGCCCCCAAGGAAGCATATATCCAGAGAATGCCTCAGCTGAAAATGTTACAAATAAAAGCATTCCAGATATCCAAATTAGCTCTCTACCTCTCTTATAAGAACCATAATAAATACCAGTAAACATATGAATATAGATAATTAAAAATACAACTGATGCTGCAACTGCGTGAATATGTCTCCACAGCCATCCAAATCCAACCTCTTGCATAATTGTATAGTTAACGCTATCAAAAGCTTGCTTTGTATCTGGAATATAATACATTAGCAAGAAGATTCCACTAAGAAGAAGCAACCCAAACGTTACTGCTAAAACCATACCCATTGCCCAAAGAAAGTTAATATTCTTTGGAATCCAATACTCAGTTGAAAGAACTCTTTTTAGAGTATCAATTGCCAATCTCTCATTAAGCCACTTATGAGAGAAAGGTCTTGCATTTGGATCAAAATGTGCCATTAACTACCTCCCTTTCTTATGCTACTAAGCCTTGAGCTTTTAGCTGTTTATACTCTGGTCCCTCTTCACCTAAAATTAGTTGAGTACCAACAATCTTAAATGGTGGAATAACAAGTGGACTTGGTGGTGGAGCCTTTAAAACCTCTCCAGCTGCATTAAACTGCCCACCATGACATGCACAAATAAATTTTTTATTTGCAGCAAAATACTCTGGAATACATCCAAGGTGAGTACAAAGCCCAATTGCCACAAGAAATTTATCATTCCCTATTTTAATTAAGCGAGGGTCCTCATAAGCATTCTCATCTCTTCCATTTGGAGCCTCATCAGGTTTTGCGTCCTTTGGAACCTTTAAAATAAATACTGGTTTTCCTCTCCACATCTCAGTGTATAAAACATTCTCTTCAGCTTTACTAACATCAACGGTAGTAAAACCAGCAGCTTTAACACTTGGTAGAGGATCCCAGGTTCTTTTTGCAGCATAAAGAGCTCCAAGAGCCCCAAGACCTGCAAAAGCACCAAGAGCCGTACCAATGAAATCTCTTCTATCGCTCATTGCAATCCTTTCTTATAAAAAGTAAATAACATTTTATTATAAGATTAGTTTAATAAAAATAAGATTTAACCTATTTGATATTTAAATATAGCACAAATATTGTGAAGTAATTTCACATATAAGTTTTTATTATGTCTAAAATTTGGCTATCTAAATTTTTTAACATAAAATTAACTTTTTTTGAACTATTACTAAAATCTATCTCTCTTGGAGTATCTATGACTTTAATCCCATAGCTATCTAGTA
>JAADEQ010000079.1 GCA_013153345.1 Campylobacterota bacterium
ACTCAATCTTTGAGTCTCTATTTACTACCAGATGAACCTTATCACTCTTAAAGCCAAAATAGCTAGCTAACTGACTAAATGGAAGCGGCTGATAGAATGGAATAACCTCTAAATTACTAATCTCCTCCTCTTTACCCAATAATTCAAATACTCCTGAGGTAATCTTCTCACCAACTACAATTAAAAATAGAGGCAAAATTATCTTTTTATTTATTCTCTTATTCAAATCGACAGCATTTCTAATCTCATTTACCCTTCTAATTAGCCAAATCTCTAAAATAATAAAGGTAGCCACCAAAATAATAAAGGCTAAAATAGTAGACTTCCCAACTTGAATTGAATCAAAGGCATCAGGAGAGGTTAAAATATTTAATACCATCCCATTTATATGAAAATTAAATATCTTATATATAAAAAAGTCTGAAAGAATAATAAAATTTATCGCCCCAACAACCAACCCTACAACATAAAAACCAATCTTATTAGTAAACAATAGAGGAAAAAATAGAATATAGACTAATAGATATAATAGAGCAGCTGTTGAGATTGCACCAAAGAGAGTTAATAAAAAAGAGAGTGGGGTATACTCCTTATTAAATACCAAAAACATTACCAATATTAAAATGGTAATAAAAAAGTTTATCTTTAAGAAAAAAGAGAGTCTCTTATTCATCCCTACCTACTCTCTAACTTAGAGCTTGATTTAAATCATCAATCAAATCATCAACATCCTCTAACCCCACACTAAGTCTAATTAACCCTCCTGGCACTCCAGCATCAATTAACTCTTGCGGCGATAGCTGCTGATGAGTAGTGCTAGCTGGATGGGTAATAATTGATTTAGAATCTCCAATATTAACCACTAACGAAAAGATTTTAGTAGATTCAGCTACCTTTTGCGCAAACTCTCTACTCTCCACCTCAAAGCTCAAAAGTCCACTAGCTCTTCCTTTTTTAAGATACTTTTTTGCATATTTATAGCTAGGATTACTCTTTAAACCAGGATAGTTAACCTTTAATACCTTTGGGTGGGACTCTAAAAATTTAGCAATCTTTAAAGCGCTCTTTGAGTGTTGCTTCATCCTTAAAGCTAAAGTCTCAAGCCCTTGAAGATTTAACCAAGAGTTAAAAGGGCTTATAGCCCCTCCAAAATCCCTAAGAAGTGCCAAACGAGCTCTTAAAGTAAAAATAGCCCCTTTAAGCTCACTATAAACTAATCCATGATAACTCTTATCTGGTTCATTAAAATGGTAATATCTTTTATTATCTTTAATCTTTTTAAAGGCACTTTTGCCCTCAACAATAACCCCTCCAATTGCACTTCCATTTCCATTTATATATTTACTCGTGCTATGAACCACAATATCTGCCCCAAGCTTCAAAGGCTTACATAAAATTGGAGTAGCAACCGTATTATCCGCACAAAGTAAAATATTATGCTCTTTAGCAATCTTGGCAATCTTCTTAATATCACCCATCTCAATAGCTGGATTTGGAATTATCTCAAAAAATATCAACTTTGTCCTATCATCAATTAGGCTCTCTAACTCTTCTAAATTATGAATATCAAAAAATCTAGCCTCTATTCCAAATCTCCTAATTGTATGGGCCCCCAGAGTCAATGTCCCCCCATAAGCTTGCTTAGCAATAATAATATTATCTCCAGCCTCAGCCACATTTGCAAATGTATAAAATATTGCTGCAGTCCCACTAGCTGTTGCAACTGCCCCCTCTCCTCTCTCAAGCTCGCAAATTCTCTTTTCAAAAATCTCAGTTGTAGGATTATTTATCCTAGTATAAATTGGCCCAACTTCACTTAAATCAAACAAATTAGCCGCATGTTCACTATCTCTAAACTCATAAGCAGTAGTTTGGAAAATTGGAGGATTCATTGCCCCATAACACTCTTGATTATTATAGCCTGCTCTTATTAAAATGGTTTTATCTTTCATAAAAACCCTTTTTTAAAATTATCATCTTCTATTATCATATCATAAAGAAACTAAGAATATCAATCAAAATCTACAATAGTAAGAAATCTCCATATATTAGTGGGGTATAATTGGGTATTAATATCGCACCTACTTACTAAAACCCAACTCTTCACTAAAAACTATAATCTACTTCCTATTTTTCACTATAAAAAGCATAAGTAGCTACCTATAAGGAGAGAAAATAGCTGAAGCTAAAAGAGCTTCAAACTATTTATATCTAAAGGTGATTCTCCCTTTATCTAGTGAGTATGGAGTCAATTCAACCTTAACTTTATCGCCAGGTAAAATCTTAATATAGTGCATTCTCATCTTCCCTGCCAAGTGACAAAGAACCTTATGCCCATTTTCAAGCTCAACTCTAAAAGTAGCATTAGGTAGAGCCTCAACAACTTTGCCATCAATCTCAATTACATCATCTTTTGCCATTAAATCCTCCTTTATGGTTGAGTTAAAATTATAGCTTTTCCATCAACTACGGCAACTTGATGCTCATAGTGACTTCCCTTTAAACCATCACGACTAACTACCGACCACTTATCCTCTAAAATTTTTGGCTCACCACTCTTTTGACAAACCATCGGCTCAATACAAAATACCATACCATTTTTTATCTTTGGCCCCTGCTTTGGCTTTCCATCAACATAGTTTGGAATATTTGGCTCATCATGAGGCTTTGTCCCAATCCCATGACCACAAAACTCTCTTAATGGAACATATCCATACTCTCTTATTGTATCCTCTAATACCTTACTAATCTCTTTAAATCTAACTCCTGGCTTTATTGCATCTATTGCTCTATATAATGCATCCTTAGAGCACTCTATTAATCTCTTATCCTCTTTTGAAACCTCTCCAACCTCTAAAGTAACAGCTCCATCTCCATAATAACCATCCAAAAAGGTGCCAATATCAAGCCCAATAATATCACCCTCTTTTAGAGCATAATCGGTTGGAACTCCATGAATTATAACCTCATTAACAGAGGTGCAGACACTTGCAGGAAAGCCATATAGACCTTTAAAAGAAGGGGTTGCTCCTTTGCTTCTAATAAACTCCTCGCCAAGCCTATCAATCTCTTTTAAAGTTATACCTGGCTCAATCTTCTCTTTTAAAAACTCAAGAGTCTGGGCAACAATTGCCCCAGCTCTTCTTAACTTCTCAATCTCATCCTTTTTTCTAAGTGCAATAGCCATTATAGACCCGTATGACCTAACGTCTCATATTGTGACATCATTCTTTGAGCCTCAATCTTTCTCATTGTATCAAGCGCAACTTGAACCACAATTAAGACTGCTGTTCCTCCAAAGTAAAATGATGCTCCAAGTTTATTAATAATCATAAATGGCACCGTTGAAATTGTAGCAAGATATAAAGCCCCCCAAACGGTCAGTTTAGTAGCAACATCATTTAAGAACTCTTCAGTCTGTTTTCCTGGCCTAACACCTGGAATAAAACCACCTTGACGCTTTAGATTTTCTGCAATCTCTTTGGCATTAAACTGAATTGATGCATAAAAGAATGCAAAGAATATAACCAAAATAAACATCAAGAAGTTAAATAGAAAACCTCCTGGAGTTAGTGCATCTGCAATTGCCATTGCAATTGGATGGGTGCTCGCTTTTAATATAGTTAGAGGAAACATCAAAATTGCACTTGCAAAAATTGGAGGAATCACCCCAGAGATATTTACTCTAATTGGAATATAGTTCATTATTCTTTTACTCTTATTTTGTAAAAGAGTCTTTCTAGAGTAGCTAATTGGAATTCTTCTCTCTCCAAGCTCTACATAAATAATAATCAAAATAGTTGCAATCATAATTAAAAAGATTGCAATAACAACCGCAAAATCCATACTTCCAGAGTTTACTTGAGCAATTGTATTTCCAATTGCAGCTGGAATTCCAGAAACAATTCCTGCAAAGATAATTAAAGAGATTCCATTTCCAATTCCACGCTGAGTAATTTGCTCTCCAAACCACATTAAAAGCATTGTTCCAGCAAGCATTGAAAAGATGGTTAATACCACAAAACTTGTCATATCAATCAAGATAGCACTTTGGCCAGTTCCACCAATTTGTTGAAGTCCAAATGCAACCCCTATTGCTTGGACAATTGTAATAAAAATTGTTGCATAACGAATAATTTGCATATACTTTTGCATTCCATCACGCTCTTTTTTCATCTGAGCCAATGCTGGAAAAGTTGCTGCAAGAAGTTCCATTACAATTGAAGCAGTAATATAAGGCATTACCCCAAGTGAGATAATACTAAGTCTCTCAATTGCATTCCCACTAAACATATTAGCAAGACCAAGTGCATTATTTTGATTATTTGCAAAGAATTGTTTAATAACTTCTAAATCAACCCCGGGAACCGGGATATATGCTAAAACTCTATAGGCAAATAGAAATCCTAGCGTAATAAGAATCTTTTGTGTTAGTGAACTACTCATTGCTACTTCCTACTAGTAGTTACTGCATCATCCTTAATTTTAGCAGCTAAATCTTTTGCTTTAGTTCCAATAAGTTTTACTTTTGTCACATTTTTACTCAGTTTACAAACTCCTCTAATTGCATCTAATGTAATCTCTTCAAGCTCTAAAATAGCCTTAACCTTATCAACATTAATTGCTAGAGGCTTTTGAACGCGAGATTTAAAACCAACTTTTGGAACTCTTCTATATAGAGGCATTTGACCACCCTCAAATCCTCTTTTAATACTATATCCAGAGCGTGACTTTTGACCCTTTTGTCCACGTCCAGCTGTCTTTCCTAAGCCACTTCCTTGTCCACGCCCTACTCTCTTTCTCTTATGAGTAGAACCTGGTGCTGGCTGAAGATTGTGTAAACCCATACTAGCTCCTTAGCCTTTAATTCTTTTTAATGCCTCAATTGTACATCTAACCAAGTTATTTGGATTATTTGAACCAATTGATTTTGCAATTATATCTTTAATTCCTGCAAGTTCAATTACTGGTCTTGCAGCACCCCCTGCAATTGCTCCTGTACCTTCACTTGCAGGTTTTAAAATAATTTTACTTGCATTAAATTTGTGCTCAATATCATGAGCAATTGTTGTACCTTTTAGGTTGATTGTAACTAAGTTTTTAAAAGCATCATCAACAGCTTTTTTAATTGCATCAGGAACCTCTTTTGCCTTTCCATATCCATAGCCAACAGTTCCCTTTTTATTTCCAACCACTACTAAAGCTGTAAATCTAAATCTTCTACCACCCTTAACAACTTTAGTTACACGACCGATATTTACAACTATCTCTTCAAACTCATCTCTATTAATCTCAGCCATCTAACTTCCCTTAAAATTTTATTCCAGTCTCTCTAAGCGCATCTGCAAACGCAGCCACAACGCCATGATACAAATAGCCATTTCTATCAAACACAATAACCTCAATATTTTGAGCTTTTAGCTTATCACTCAAATCTTTAGCAACAGCAACTGCACCATCTTTATTAGCTTTAACACCAAGCTTTGCACCATTACTATATGCTAAAGTGTGCCCTTTTGTATCATCAATTGCTTGCGCATATACATGCTTATTAGAGCGAAAAATTGTAACTCTTGGTCTATCTGAAGTGCCAGAGATTTTACCTCTAACTCTCTTTTTACGCTGTAAGCGGCGCTTATTTTTTACTTTTTGAACACTTTTTAACATCTAATCGCTCCTTACTTACCTGCTGCTTTACCAGCTTTTCTAATAATAACTTCATCAACATACTTAACACCCTTACCTTTATATGGCTCAGGCGGTCTAAAGCTTCTAATAATAGCTGCAACTTGACCAACTTGCTGCTTATCAGTTCCACTTACATGAATTAGGTTCTTTTCAACCTTAATATCAATCCCTTCTGGAACCTCAAAATTAATTGGATGAGAAAAACCAAGCTGAAGCTCTAAAACTTT
>JAADEQ010000080.1 GCA_013153345.1 Campylobacterota bacterium
CAAAATGAAAAGATTAAAAGAGTGGAATATATTAATAGAGCTTGTAGAGACAAAGAGCAAAGCTACTTTATATAAAATCAATCTTGCCCCTAACCACTTCTTTTTGGAACAAAACCCCAATAAAGATTCAAAATATGGAGTAGCCTACAAAGAGCTAAAGCAAAAATACCCAAATTTATATATCTTTTGGGAGATAAAAGATAATGAATATACCGGAAAGACTCTAATTGGTCAAATAGGAGATAAAGAGGAGCTTGATAGAGTAATTGAGATGCTATTAAAAAATTAATCTAAATTATCAATTGCTCTTTGCATTCTATTTAATGCCTCAACTAAAAGCTCTATTTGGGTTCCAAAATTTAGTCTCAAAAATCTCTCATCTCCAAAATCCTTTCCATCACTAAGGCCAACCCCATACTCTAAAAAATACTCATATGGACTCTTAAGATTTAACCCACTCACATCTATCCAAGCCAAAAATGTAGCATCTTGATTAAGAAGCTTTAGTTTTGGATTTTTTGCCACAAACTCTTGAACCAATTTCAAATTCTCTCTTAAATAGTCTCTTAGCTCAAATAGCCACTCATCACACTCCCTATAAGCTATTTTAGTGGCAATATTTGCAAAGATATTTGGGTCATCAACTAAGCCACTTATATATCTTTTAAACTCCTCTCTTAAGCTATCATTTGCAATTACTATAAAAGAGCTCTTTAGCCCAGCAATATTAAAGCTCTTGCTAGGAGATAGAAGTGTAATTGTCCTTTGCTCCATATCTTTATTAATAGAAGCAATTGGAATATGTCTACTCTTTGGATTTAAAATTAGGTCTGAGTGAATCTCATCAGAGCATACAATCAAATTATGCCTCTTTGCAATATTAGCTAATTTTTTTAGCTCCTCTTTGGTAAATGCAGTGCCTCCGGGATTATGGGGATTACAAAATAAAAACAATCTACAATCTTTACTAATAGATTTTTCAAACTCATTAAAATCTATACTCCAGCGCCTATTTTTCTCTCTTAAAGGGACTTTAATAACCTCACTTCCAGCATTTTTTGGGGCTTTAATAAAATGAGGATAGATTGGAGTTGTTGTAATTACCTCCTTTGAATTAATAAACCTTGTAACAAAATTCATACTAATAACCACCCCATAAGAGAATATTATCCACTCCTTTTTTATCTCCCATTCATAATGCCTCTTTACAAAATCAATAAAAGCCTCAAGAGTCTCCTCCTCAATTGGACTATATCCAAATACCTTATGCTCAATCCTCTTTTTTATAGCCTCAACAATAGGGCTAGGGGCCTCAAAATCCATATCTGCAACCCAAAGAGGGATAATATCTTCTCCTTTATATCTATCCCACTTTTGGCTATTGCTACCTCTCCTATCGACTCTTTTATCAAAAATACTCATCTTTGCTCTTTAATGGTTTAATATCTGCTTTAAAAATAGCTTTAATCTATCACTTTGAGGATTATGAAAAAAGTTTTGAGGGTCATTCTCCTCCACAATTTGCCCCTCATCCATAAATATAACCCTATTTGCCACCTTTTTAGCAAATCCCATCTCATGAGTTACAACAACCATTGTCTTTCCCTCTTGAGCCAAATTTATCATAACATCTAATACCTCTTTAATCATCTCTGGGTCTAGCGCACTTGTTGGCTCATCAAAGAGCATAATATCTGGATTTTTACATAAGGCCCTAGCAATTGCCACACGCTGCTGCTGCCCTCCTGAGAGCTGATTTGGGTATTTATTTGCTTGGTCAGCAATATTTACTTTATTTAAATAGTACATTGCAGTCTCAATTGCCTCCTTTTTAGGCTTCTTATAGACCCAAATAGGAGCCAAAATTAAATTCTCAAGAACACTTAAGTGTGGAAAAAGGTTAAAGTGTTGAAATACCATAGCCACATTTGAGCGAATCTGGCGCAAGTTTTTTATATCGCTATTTACCTCAATTCCTTTTACTCTTATTATCCCCTCTTGATGCTCCTCTAAGCGATTAATACAGCGAATTAGAGTCGATTTTCCACTCCCACTTGGTCCAGCCACTACTACAATCTCTCCCTTTTTCACATCCAAATTGATATCTTTTAGGACATGAAAATCTCCATACCACTTATTTACACCCTTCATCTCAATAATATTACTCACTTTTAGCCCTTTTTATTAATATCTAACTTTTTCTCTAAATATTTGGAATATAAAGACATTCCAAAGGTAAAAATCCAAAATATAAATGCAACAAATACATACCCTTCTGTCTCCATTCCAAGCCAATCCCTATCATTTGCTGCAACATTTACCATTGAAAGGAGGTCAAAAAGCCCTATAATCATTACTAACGAAGTATCTTTAAATAGAGATATAAAGGTTCCAACTAAATTTGGAATAGTGACTCTAATTGCTTGAGGCAAGATTATAAGCCCCATCTTTTGCCAATAGGTTAGTCCCAAAGAGTCAGCTGCCTCATATTGCCCCTTTGGAATTGCTTGAAAACCGCTTCTAATATTCTCTGCCACATAAGCTGCTTCAAATAGGCTTATTCCAATAAGCGCTCTTGCTAGCTTATCAAAATCAACCCCTTGAGGAAAAAATAGGGGCAATACAACTGAAGCCATAAATAGCACCGTAATTAATGGAACTCCTCTAATTAGCTCAATATAAAATATACTCAAGCTCCTAATAATAGGAAGCTTTGATTGTCTTCCAAGAGCCAAAATAACCCCTATTGGAAAAGAGAGAACAATTCCAACTGAGGCTATAATTAGAGTTAATAACAATCCTCCCCATTTGCTAGTCTCAACAACCTCAAGTCCAAAATAGCCTCCATGAAGCAATATATACCCAATAATAGGATAGATAACTATTAAAAATAGCTTTAGTTTGTTAAACCCCTTAACAAACTTAGCAAATATTAAAAGCGCTACTAACCCCAACATAACCACCTTTGGGCGCCATAATATATCTTGAGGATAGAATCCAAATATAAACATATTAAGCTTCTCTTTAATAAAGACCCAACAAGCCCCATCACCGGTACAATCAGCCTTGCTATTTCCAACAAAGTTTGCATCAATAAAGGCCCATTTAATAAAAGGGGGAATTATCATATATAAAATTGCAACTCCAAATATAGTTAAAGCGATATTAAAGGGGCTTGAGAGAAGATTTTTTCTAAGCCAAGCAATAAGACCTCTTTCTTTAAGAGGTGGCTTTCTAGCTGGTTTTAAAGGATATACAGCCATTATCTCTCCTTTATTTTCATCTTATTATTAAACCAATTTAGAATCAAAGAGACTATTAGACTAATTGCTAAATAGGTTAACATTGTAATTAATAAAATCTCTAAAGCTTGGCCCGTTTGATTTAGACTAGTTCCAGCAAAGATAGTAACAAGCTCTGGATACCCAATAGCAGCTGCTAGCGAGGAGTTTTTAATTAAGTTTAGATATTGATTTATAATTGAAGGGATTGCAATACGCACAGCTTGAGGCAAAATTACTAATCTAAGCCTTTGCCAAGGAGATAATCCAAGTGAGATAGCAGCCTCCTTTTGCCCCTTTGGAACAGCCTCAATCCCACTTCTAATAGCCTCAGCTATAAAAGTAGCAGTATAGATTGTTAGAGCAAATAAAAGAGCCAAAAACTCTGGAGTATAAACCTTGCCCCCTTCAAAATTAAATCCCTTAAGAACCGGATAGGTAGCACTAATAGGCTCTCCTGCAATAAAATAGGCAATTGTTGGAAGAGTAATTAAAATTAAAATAGAGTATAAAAATACCGGAATCTGCTCTCCTGTCAACTCTTGCTTTCTATTAGCCCATTTTACCAACCAAACCACCAACCCAATTGCAACTATAACTGCTAAACCAACTATCCAAGCCCCCTCTTGGAGTTTAAAATCTGGCATAAAAAAGCCGCGATTATTAATAAAAATAATATCTCCAATACTAATACTATTTCGAGTTGAAGGAAGAGTGGCCAATACAACATTATACCAAAATAGAATCTGCAAAAGCAGAGGAATATTTCTAAAAATCTCAATATAAGCTGCTGCAATACGATTAATTAACCAGTTGCTAGATAGCCTCCAAACTCCAATTATTAACCCCAAAATTGTCGAGAATACTATACCCCAAAATGAGACAATTAATGTATTTAATAATCCAACTTTATATACATCCCAATGGGTGTGTTGAGGTGAAAATGGAATAGGAGACTCAGTAATATCAAATCCAGCAGTAGAGTTTAAAAAATCAAAACCTGTCTTTATTCCTCTTTGTTCAATATTTGTAGCGGTATTTTGAGCGATATAGACAATAAAAAGGACAAATCCAACAATTGTGATTAACTGATATAAAATACCCCTAATCTTTTCATCTCTTAAAAATCTCATTACTATCCCTTTAGAGCAATTACCTATAAATAATTATATCCGATATTATGCAATTAGCAAAAAAAATTAGCTAAAAATATAAAATAGAGCAAAAATATCAAAAAAGCGCAATTAAAAATCTATTTAATATCTCTTTAAGAGAGAAATTAAACCAAAATAGTATCCTCTACTCTTAGAGTTTAAAATTATTTATAAGTAATTGCTCTTAAGAGGCAAAAGCCCCTTTTTATCTAAATGGAGGAGAGTATTGAATTCCACCTTGAGTCCAAAGAGCATTTAGCCCTCTTTTAATTTTTAGTGGGGTATTTTCTCCAACATTTCTCTCAAATATCTCTCCATAGTTTCCAACTTGCTTAATTGCTCTATAAAAACACTCCTTATCAAGCCCTAAATTCTTACACATATCTCCTTCTAATCCAAGCAATCTTCTAACCTCTGGGTCATTTGTTGTAGCTTTTACTTGGTCAATATTAGTTGAAGTAACCCCTTTTTCTTCAGCAGTCAAAAGAGCATTTCTAGCCCACTTTGCAATATCAAACCACTGGTCATCTCCATGTCTTACTGCTGGAGCTAGTGGCTCTTTTGATATAATCTCTGGCAAAATTACATAATCATCTGGATTTTTCATCTTTGATTTTTGAGCATAAAGACCAGATGCATCAGTTGTTACCACATCACATCTTCCAGACTCAAACGCCTTATTTACTTGGTCATTTGTATCAAAAGTAATTGCTTTATATTTCATATTATTACTTCTAAAATAGTCTGCTAAATTTAGCTCAGTTGTGGTTCCAGCTTGAATACAAACCGTTGCCCCATTTAACTCTTTAGCACTCTTTACCCCAAGAGCCTTTGGAACCATAAACCCTTGGCCATCATAATACATTACGCCAGTAAAATTAATTCCAAGAGCTGCATCTCTGGTTTCTGTATTTGTTGTATTTCTAGAAAGAACATCAATCTCACCGCTTTGAAGTGCAGTAAAGCGCTCCTTTGCATTAAGAGGCACATATTTTACCTTGCTACTATCTCCTAAAACCATTGCAGCAAGCGCTTTACAATAATCAACATCAAGTCCTCTCCAATTCCCTTTTGAGTCAGCCTCACTAAATCCCGGCAATGAAGTATTAACTCCACACTTTAATACCCCAGCCTTTTTTACATCTTCTAATGTCCCTGCAATTGATAGAGTCGCTGCCATAGCCGCCAATAAAGAAAGCTTAATTATCTTTTTCATTAAATTCTCCTTAATATAGAATATAACTTTAGTTTATTAAAATATTATTTAACCAACTCTTAAAGAGCTGCTTTTATCCAAGATTCCAAAAGAAGTGTAACTATATGTAGATTTTTTCTTATAAAAATAGCCTAATCCCAAAAGATGAGCTTTATAGAGTGCAGTGATTTAAGAGGCTATAGTATTGCAAAGCGCAATATCCCCATTGCCATAAAAAATAAAGCTTTTAACTATAGTAAAGTTAAAACTTTGTCTC
>JAADEQ010000156.1 GCA_013153345.1 Campylobacterota bacterium
AGGGCAAACTTCTTAATTTGAGTTGAGCTAACATATGTATCGTTGCTTGAGTTTGCAAAGTTTCCATCAATTGAGCGCAAAAACCCATATCCATCTGGCATTATCTCTAAGATTCCAGTATATAAGATATATCCACCCTGACTAACTTGAGACTTTAAAATCTCAAATATTAAATCTTTTCGCTGGAACTCATTTGGATTGTCAATCTTTAACTCTTGGGCTATCTCAATTAGTTTTGAGTGTGGAAGCTCTTGAAGCTCTTCTAGTTTATATCCTTCAACTGGGATATGGGTTCTTTGGTGTTGTTTTTTTTGATAATTACTGCTACTATCTTTATTATTAGTAGTTCCATTTTTCTGTTTTGTTGTTGTATCGCTCATGTATCCTCTTATCTAAATTTTTTTATTTTGAAGGTAAAATTTTGTAGTTTTCCTTTAGTGTTGTAGTTTAAAAATTATATTCTTTTTACTCTTAAAAAAAAATTAGAAAAGCTAATAAGATTTTAGCATTTCTAATAATTTTTTAGCATCTTTTAATACGATTTTTCTCTTCTCCTTCTCAATTATCTTCTCATCTTTAAGCTCTTTTAGATGTCTATCAATAATATGTCTAACCGTTCCAATTAGATTTGCAATTTCTGAGTGGGATAGCTTTTCTAAAATATTTACCCCTTTTTTCTCAAGTGTCTCTACATTTCGTAAAAGAAGCTTAAGGAGTCTCTCTTTTGTATCATATAAAGATAAATCAATTGCTAAATGCTCTACATTTCTAATTTGAGTTGCGATATATTTATATATTAGCTGCTCAAAGGCAGGAAATTTTCTCATCCACTCTCTAACTTTATTGATGGGGAAGCGAATAGCCTCACCCTTTTCTAAAACATCAACCATAACCTCATGAGGTCTATTATCAAGCAAGGTTACAACATCATACATATCCCCTTTAACTAATAGATAAAGGGTCTGTTCTCTATTTGTCTCAAAGTTAATCTCATATATCTTTACTTTTCCGCTAATTATAATAAAGAACCACTTCAAGGTAGAGTCCACATCAAAGGGGTGGTTATCTTTATCAAACTTTATAATTGTTCCATTCTCTTCAAACTCTTTTTTGAGATAACTATTAGCCCCTTCAAATGGACCCAAAAATTGAGTATTTGTTATCATAATTTAATCCGTCATAATGAGATTTTATTTATTATGATAACTTTTTTTAGCTTAATATTTAATATATTTTTTTAAATTTCTTTTTATTTTAATAGATTGTATCATATCCATTAGGGCGTGCGCAAAAGAATGTTGAATCCTTAAATGGACGTGTTCTATATCTAATCTTTCTAAACATAATATTAACTGTGTTATCTAAATTATCTTTATAAGCAATTTGAGAGATTCTCTTTTTTTTATCTAATACAATAGTATATAGTTTTCCTTTATATTTTGTGGTATAGATATTTCCTTTATGGTGTTTTGCCCTTTTTAGAACTTTTGCTAAATTTAGCTTTTTATCGATACTATAATATGAAGCTTGCTCTAGCTCATGGTCTATTACAATTACCTTTCCATCGCTACTACAGACCTCTTTTTTTGTTGGAGAGTAGTATATCCATTTTGTATTATCAGGAGAGTTAAAATATATCACTCCTTTATATCTAATAATCTTTCCCTTTGGGTTTTTGACTTGTTGGGTGAAATTTGCTTTAAAAGCAATAGGAATCTCAATATTAGCAGCCATTAAAAAGCTTCCAAGAATTGCAACTAAAGAAAGTTTTTTCATCTATTATCCTTTTTGTTTTAATTTTACAATAGTTTTATAAATAAAATGTTAACTTATTTAACTTCTAAACTATTTTTAGATAAAATATCTTAATCTTATATATAAAGGTAAAGTATATGCTTGGTGCTTTAACAAAAATTTTTGGAACAGCTAATGATAGAAAAATAAAGCAGTATCAAAAGAGAGTAAAAGAGATTAATGCCTTAGAACCGAAATATGAAAAACTTAGTGATGATGAGTTGAAGAGTGAGTTTAATAAATTAAAAGAGGCTGTAAGAAGTGGCCAAAAGAGTCTTGATGATGTATTAAATGATTCATTTGCAATAACTAGAGAGGCAAGTAAGAGAGTTTTAAATATGAGGCACTATGATGTGCAAATAATTGGAGGAATTGTTTTACATGAGGGAAAAATTGCTGAGATGAAAACAGGAGAGGGAAAGACCCTTGTTGCAACCTTGCCAATTGCTCTAAATGCAATGCTTGGGCGAGGAGTTCACTTAGTAACGGTTAATGACTATTTGGCAAAAAGGGACGCAACAGAGATGGGAAAGCTCTATAACTTTTTGGGCTACTCTGTTGGGTGTATTACTGGTGAGATTTATGATGATTATGAGAGAAAAAAGCAGTATGAAGCAGATATTACATATGGGACAAATAATGAGTTTGGGTTTGATTATCTAAGAGATAATATGAAGACTTCAAAAGAGGAAAAAGTCCAAAGGGACCACTATTATGCAATTGTTGATGAGGTTGATTCAATTTTAATTGATGAGGCAAGAACTCCGCTAATTATCTCTGGTCCAACTCAAAGAGACCAAAATCACTATATTAAAGCAAATGAGGTTGCTTTGAAGTTAGAAAAGGGAGAAGAGATTGCTCCAAAGAAGGCTGGAGAGGAGAAGAAGTTAACAGGGGATTTTATTGTTGATGAGAAAAATCGCCAAATTATTCTAACTGAGCAAGGAATAAAGAAGGCTGAAGAGCTATTTGGAGTTGATAATCTATATAAGATGGAAAATGCAATCTTAGCTCACCACTTAGACCAAGCTCTAAAGGCAAACTATTTGTTTGAGAAAGATGTTGATTATGTTGTAAAAGATGGGGAGATAGTAATTGTTGATGAGTTTACTGGAAGACTTAGTGAGGGAAGAAGATATAGTGAGGGGCTCCATCAGGCATTAGAGGCAAAAGAGGGAGTTGAGATTAAAGAGGAGTCTCAAACTTTAGCAGAAATTACCTACCAAAACTACTTTAGAATGTATGAGAAGCTTGCTGGAATGACAGGAACTGCTCAAACTGAAGCAACAGAGTTTGCTGAGATTTATGGGCTTGATGTAATCTCAATTCCAACCAATTTGCCAGTTAGAAGGATTGATAAGAATGATTTAATCTTTAATACAGAAGAAGAGAAACTTGATGCAGTAATAAAAAGGGTAAAAGAGCTTCATGCAAAGGGTCAACCGGTCTTAATTGGAACAGCTTCAATTGAAAAGAGTGAGCTAATTCATCAGCGCCTTAAAAAAGAGAAGATTCCACATAATGTCTTAAATGCAAAAAATCATGAGCAAGAGGCAGAGATTATTAAAAATGCTGGAATGAAAGGTGCAGTGACTGTTGCTACAAATATGGCAGGTCGTGGGGTTGATATAAAGATTGATGATGAGGTAAGAGAGCTTGGAGGGCTGGTTATTATTGGAACTGAAAGGCATGAGAGTAGAAGAATTGATAATCAGCTAAGAGGGCGCTCTGGGCGTCAAGGGGACCCTGGAGAGAGCCAATTTTTCTTGAGTCTTGATGATAACTTATTAAGAATATTTGGTGGAGATAAGATTAAAAATATTATGAATAGAATTGGAGTTAAGAAGGGTGAGTATATTGATTCAAAGCTAGTTACTAGAAGTGTAGAGTCTGCCCAAAAGAAAGTTGAGGCGATGCATTATGAATCAAGAAAGCATCTTTTAGAGTTTGATGATGTGGCAAACTATCAAAGAAAGACAATCTATAGCTTTAGAGACCAGCTAATTGACCCAGAGTTTGATTTATCTAATAAGATAAAAGAGAATAGAAGAGAGGTAATTGAGTATTTAATGCAAGATTGTGGAATTGTTGAGGGGCTTCCAAGTGAGGATTATGATATTGATTGTTTTATTAAAGCTTTAATTGATTTAACAGGAATTGAGTTTCCAAAAGAGATGTTTGAGAATAAAGAGGCAAAAGAGATTAAAGAGGAGATTTTAAAGATTTTAGAAGAGCTATATGAGCAAAAGATGTCTCAGCTTGATGAGGCTCAAAGAAAAGAGATTGAAAAATTAATCTATTTGCAGGTTTTAGATAATTTATGGAGAGAGCATCTTTATGAGATGGATACTTTAAAGACTGGAATTGGACTTAGAGGATATAACCAAAAAGACCCATTGACTGAATATAAGCAAGAGAGCTTTAGACTATTTGAGGATTTAATTAAGAAGATAAAAACTGAATCGATTAAATTTATTCATAGAGTTGAGTTAAATTTTAGTGAGCCAGAGGTTGAAGAAGAGGAGATTACTCAGCAAGTTAAAGAGGAGGAGAGTAAAAAAGAGGATGAGGCTATTATTGCTAAAAAACCAAAAAGAAATGACCCATGCCCTTGTGGAAGTGGGAAGAAGTATAAAAATTGTTGTGGAAAGAGTGGTCCAAAAAAAGGATTGCTTGCTTAATGAAAGGAAAACTCTATAACTCTAAATTTGTAAATAAATTTATAAAACACTATCTAAAATATGATAAGGATAATCCCTTTATCTTTATCTCTGCCCTTTTAGCTCTGCTTGGAATTACAATGGGAGTGATGGTCTTAATGATTGCAATGGGGGTTATGAATGGAACCCATAAAGAGTTTAAAAAGAGGCTTTTTGTTATGAATTATCCTTTAACAATTGTCTCTTATACTCCAAAAGGGGTGGATAATAGGCTTTTAGAAAAGATTAAGCACCACTTTCCTGAGGTTAAAATTAGCCCCTATTATGTGACTCAAGTTATTGCTAAAAATGCTGATAGTGTAAATGGTGCAATATTGTATGGGGTAGATTTTAAGAAAGAGTCTGAGATTAATTCTATTTTTAAAGAGGCCTATTTGGGGATTAAAGATAGGAACTATTCCAAATTTAGTGCAATTACTGGAGATGATTTATTAGCTGAGCTTGGCTTAAAAAAGGGAGAAAAGGTTACATTGTTTTTCTCTCAGCAAGAGGCAGCTGGTTTTGGAACAATGCCTTTGCAAAAGAGATTTAAGATAATTAGTAGCTTTAACTCTGGTCTTAGTGCTTATGATAAGGGGATTATATATACTACTCAAGAGGCCTTTGTTAAGATAAATAAGAAAAATCCTAACTATTTTGATGGAGCACATATCTATACTGAGCATCCTATGGAGTTAATTGAAAAGATTAGAAAAATTCTTCCACAAGAGGTTGGAGTTGAGGGGTGGTGGGAGCAAAATGGAGGCTTTTTCCAAGCTATGCAGATGGAGAAAAAGGCTCTTTTTTTAGTGCTCCTTTTAATTATTTTAGTTGCCTCTTTAAATATAGTCTCTTCACTACTTATGACTGTTATGAGTAGAAGGAGTGAGATTGCTTTAATGAGAACTCTTGGGGCAACAAAACAAGAGGTAAAGGCTATATTTTTTAAATTAGGCGTCATTATAGGCTTTTTTGGAATTATTTTAGGAACTATTTTGGGGCTTATTGGGATGTGGATTTTAACTAACTATAATATTATCTCTTTGCCAGAAGATATCTATGGCACCTCAAAACTTCCAATAGATTTAACTCTAAAAGATTATATCTCTATTATAGTTGGAACCTCAATTATTGTGCTTTTATCTTCTATATATCCAGCTATTAAAGCTTCTAAAACCAATATTTTAAAAGTATTAAGAAATGAGTAGAGTTAAGATAGCACTTATTGTTATAGCAGGTATAATAGTAGTAGTTGGTGGGGTGGTTGGATATTTTTTTAGCTCT
>JAADEQ010000077.1 GCA_013153345.1 Campylobacterota bacterium
AGCTTAATTGATAGCTATTTAGAGCATGCAAAAGAGGTTGCAAAGCTTGAAAATAGCATCTGGCAAGAGATTTTTACCTCAAAAGATACCATAAAAGAGTATGAGCTTTTATTTGATATTATCTTAAAGCTAAAGCCATATATCTTTAATATTCAAACAATTAAAGAGTATTATAAGGAGAAGAGTGATGAAAGAGCTGTTTAGAGTTAGGGGGTTTTTGCCATATTTAGTAATTATATTCTTAAATGCAATGACAGATTTAGGGCACAAAATCACACTTCAAAATACTATTTTTAAGGCGTATAGTGGGAGTGAGTTAATTATTTTAACCTCAATTGTAAATGCTTTGATTTTGCTACCTTTTATTTTGTTATTCTCACCAGCAGGCTATATTAGTGATAAATATCCAAAAACAAAGGTGATAAAATACTCCAGTGCATTTGCTATTTTTGTTACTATTTTAATTTTAATAAGCTATTTTTTGGGGCTTTTTTGGCTTTCTTTTATATTAACCTTTTTGCTAGCAGCTCAAAGTGCAATCTATTCTCCAGCTAAATATGGCCTTATTAAAGAGATGGTTGGAAGCCGATATTTAACCCCTGCAAATGGAATTGTGCAAGCTATAACGGTTGTATCAATACTGCTTGGTGCATTAATCTATTCCATATTTTTTGAGATGTTAGTAAAAGATACCTCATCTCCTTCTATAATTTTAAAACAGGCTGCACCTCTTGGATTTTTATTAATATTAGCAAGTGTGGTTGAGTTTTTATTGGCTTTAAAGTTAGAAAAGGAGCTAAGAGTAGAGACTTTTGTAAAAAAAGAGCCATTTCGCCCAAAGCTATATTTTAATTTTACCTATTTAAAAAAGAATCTAAGAAATATATATGAGAGCAAAATTGTTTGGGAGAGCATTATAGGTCTAAGCATTATTTGGGCAATAGCTCAAGTTTTAGTTGCAATTTTTGGAGAGTTTTTAAAAAGCACACTTGGGGTTACAAACACAATTATAGTTCAGGGGCTTTTGACTCTTAGTGGAGTTGGAATGATTTTTGGCTCGCTATTTGCAGGAGCAGTTAGTAAAAAATTTATTGAGATTGGCATTATTCCTCTTGGAGCGCTTGGAATGGCAATCTCTTTATTTTTAATTCCAAATAGTAATAATTTGGATTTTATTGGAGTATTGCTCTTTTTATTTGGATTTTTTGCTGGACTTGTTGCGGTGCCGCTAAATAGCTTGATTCAATTTTTCACTCCAAAAAGTGAGCTTGGAGTTGTGCTTGCAGGTAGCAATTTTATGCAAAATCTATTTATGTTTATTGCTTTGATTTTAACTGCAATTTTTGGATATTTTAACTTTAGCTCAACTACGCTTCTTTATCTAATTGCTTTTATTGCAGCGCTTGGATTTATCTATACACTTCTAACAATGCCTCAATCTCTAATTAGATATATAATTAGAATGATTGTTAGAATGAGATATAGAATTGATGTTGATGGGATTGAGAATTTAGAGGGCAAAAGAGGGATTTTGCTACTTGGAAACCATATCTCATTTTTAGATTGGGCGATTTTGCAAATTGCATATCCAAGACAGATTAGATTTGTTGTTGATAGAGTCTATTATAATAGATGGTATCTAAAACCATTTTTAAAGTTTGCTAAAACCATTCCAATCTCAAGCAAGGGGAGTAAAAATGCTTTAGCTGAAGTGACTAAAGCTTTAAATAATGGTCAAATTGTTGCAATCTTTCCAGAAGGACACATTAGCAGAAATGGCCATTTAGATGAGTTTAAAAGCGGCTTTGAGATGGCAACAAAGGATGTAACAAGTGATGCAGTAATTATTCCTTTTTATCTAAGAGGGCTTTGGGAGGATAACTTCTCATATGCTTCAAAAAAATTAAAGCGTAGCAAAATAAAAGATATCTCAGTTAGTTTTGGAAAGCCAATGGATATCCACTCAAAGGCAAATGAGGTTAAAAAGGCGGTTTTTGAGCTCTCAATTAGCGCTTGGCAAAACTACTCTAAGCGCCTTAAGCCAATTTGTGAATCGTGGATTGAGAATTTGCCAGATAATCCATCAAAGCTTGCAGTTGCTGATAGCACCGGAGTTGAGCTAAGTAAACTAAGATTTGCAACTGCAGTATTTTTATTTAGCAAAAAACTAAAGCCAATTTTAAAAGATAAACATATTGGGCTAATTTTGCCATCAACTGCAGCAGGACTTATTGCAAATATGGCAGTATTAGCGCTTGGCAAAGTGATTGTAAATCTAAATTACTCTGCTGGAATAAAAAGCCTAAAGAGTGCCCTAAACCTTGCAGATATAAATCAAATTATTACTTCAAGGCAATTTATTAAAAGACTAAAAGATAAAGGGTTTGATTTAGATGAGCTATTAAAAGAGGTTGAGGTTATCTATTTAGAAGATATTAAAAAGAGTATTTCAAAACTTGAGGGGCTAAAGACACTAATTGCAACAAAGCTTTTGCCAATTGCACTTTTAAAGGCGCTATATATTAAAAAGGTTGATATTAGTGATACTGCTGCAATCTTATTTAGTAGTGGAAGTGAAGGGACTCCAAAAGGAATCGAGCTAACTCACCAAAATATAATGGGAAATATAAAGCAGACTCTAACTTTAATTAATCCAACTGATGATGATGTGATTTTAGCAACCTTGCCAATTTTTCACTCTTTTGGATTAACTGTTACTTCTTTGTTGCCACTTGTTGAAGATATCTCAATTGCAGCTCATCCAGATCCAACTGATGGGCTTGGGGTTGCTAAGATGTGTGCAAAGTATAATGGAACATTTATGTTTGGAACAGCAACATTTTATGGGCTATATGTTAGAAATAAAAAGATAAATCCACTTATGTTTAAGAGCCTTAGAATGGTGGTAGCTGGAGCTGAGAAGCTGCCAAGAAAGATATATAAAGATTTTAAAGATAGATTTAATTTGGAGATTTATGAAGGGTATGGAGCGACTGAGACAACGCCGGTTGCTTCAGTTAATATTCCAGATGTATTGCTTGTTGATGATAACTTTAAGGTTCAAAAGGGAAATAAGCCAGGAAGTGTTGGACTGCCGGTTCCTGGAAGCAGCTTTAAGATAGTTGATCCAGATACATTCAAAGAGCTTCCTGCCAATGAGGCTGGAATGATTTTAATTGGTGGAACTCAGATTATGAAGGGCTATATTAAAAATCCTCAAAAGACAAAAGAGGTTATTAAGGTAATTGATGGGATTAGATGGTATGTAACAGGAGATAAAGGCTATTTGGATGAGGATGGATTTTTAACAATTGTTGATAGATATAGCCGCTTTGCAAAGATTGGTGGAGAGATGGTTAGCCTTGGAATGGTGGAAGGAGAGATTTTTAAGGTAATTAATGAGGGAGATAAGATTGCAATCTCAGCTGTGCCAGATAGCAAAAAGGGAGAAAAGTTGGTGCTTTTGCTTGAGGGAGAGATGAGTATTGATGAGCTGAAGCAAAAGATTAAAGAGCTAAAACTAAATCCTCTATTTATTCCATCAATTTATTTTAAGGTAAAAGAGATTCCAAAACTTGGAAGTGGAAAGGTTGATTTAAAGGGGCTAAAAAAGATGGTTTTGGAGTTGGTTAAGGGGAGTTAATAAGATATTTTTATTAAAAATTGAGTTTAAATTCATTTTTAATTCATCTTGGCCTAATATAATAAAAAAAATTTATTTCAAGGATAAGGAATTTAAATGAGGAAAGTTTTATTGGCATCGATGATTTTTACTCTTCCAATCTTAGCAGATATGGATAGGTGTGTAGCGTGTCACGGGGTTGACTTTGAGAAGAAGGCTCTTGGAGTTAGTAGAGTTGTTAAGAATATGAGTGAAGCAGAGATTAAAGAGGCGCTAGATAGATATAAAAGGGGCGAGGGTGGCCCAATGAAAGAGGTTATGATTAAAGAGGTAAATGTTGGAGTTGATACTGATGCTATGGCTGCTGATGTATATAATGAGATTCACACTCCAGGATTTGAGGAGCCAGATAGTGAGTTTATATTTAAAAAGAGAAGAAGTGTTAGAGGGCTTCATAAGATAAAGATGGCTTTAAAAGATGCTGATAAGAAGAAGTATCAAAAGTTAAAGCCTCAAATAAAGAGTTTTGCTTTTGATTTAATTACCTATGATAAGCAACTAAGAGATAGCATAAATTTTGATGAGATTAAGCCAAAAAATTATACTCCAAAAGAGGCGTTTGAGAAGGTAGTTGCTGCTAAAAAGTGTGTTGACCACTCTTTTAAGGATGAGGAGTTACATAAGTGTCAAAGAGACTTTGTAACATTAGCAGCTGAGATATCTTTAGGTGATGCGATGGCTCTTCAAAAAAAGATTAAGCCAAAGGATAAAAAGAAGCCTGAAGAGAAGCTTCCTCAAACAGCAGCAGAGGCTGAGAAGGCTCTAGTTGGAACATGGAGTGTAGAGTGTGCTAAAGGGATGGAGCCAAATACTTGGATGAGTAAAGAGGTAACAATTGATAATAATTTAACTGCTAAGGGTTGGATGAAGATATATGCTGATAAAGAGTGTAAAAAACTAATAAAAGAGATAAAGAACAACTATACCTTTAAAGTTGGGAGTTTAACCTTAGGAGATGATAATAAAGAGGCTTGGGAGGTTGATAAGCTACTTGGAGAAGAGAAGAAGCCAGTCTATACTATGGTTAGATTTGTAGCACCTAATAAAGTATTAGTGGCTGGGGCTACAAAGAGTAATGATGGCTCTACTCCTCAAAAGAGAAAAAATCACTTTGAAGATTGGTGGCCACCTTGTCTTAAAAAAGAGAGTAAATAACTCTCTTTATCCACTTTTCTCTTCTAAAATATTCTATTTTTATAATATTTCTTTCGAGTTGCTATATTTTGGTTATACTATCAATAAGAATTTTTATCTATAGCTGCTATAATTATGTCAAAAAAAGGGAGAAAAATTGATAAGAGTAGCATTAATATTAATAGCATCACTATCACTATTTGCAGATTTTTCTTATGTAGCTAAGATTGGGAAGGCAGACCACTACAACTCAGATGGATTAAGGATTGATAAGGCAGAGTATATTATTCAGCAAGATAGAGCAAACTATCATAAATTTAAAAAGAGGGACCCTCAAGATGAATCAGACCCATTTTTTAAGACAAAAGAGAATAGAGCAAAGATGTATAGGATGATTCAAAGAGGAGGGGGATTGGATAGGAGAGTAAGAAGGGCAATATTGAATGGAAACCCTTTGATTAAAGTAAAAGTAAAGGGAAATAGAATGTATGTCTCTCTTTTGAAAGATGCGCCTGCAAAAGAGAGTAGAGTTTCTAAAAAAAATAGTAAAAAGGGTGATATTAATAAAGAGGTAACAGATATATTTTTAGAGTTGTGTAAAAAGGGAGATAGAGAGTCTTGTGCTATTATGGGTGGATTATATATGGAAGGAAAAGGGGTTAGAAGAAGCATCTCTAAGGGGCTTAAGTATTATAAAAAGAGTTGTAGATTGGGAGATTCTAACTCTTGTAGAAATTTAGGAATTATATATGCAAATGGAGAGGAGGTGAAGAGAAATTTGGCTCTATCTTTAAAATATTTAAAAAAGAGCTGTAAATTGGGAAATAAGAGAGCATGTAAGGAGGCAAAGATAGTAAGAAGGGAGATGAGGTAGGTATTATTAAAAAGATGGGGTTAAAATTTTTTTAGGGTTTAGAGTTTAAAGAGTAATTTTTATGGTGTTTGAAGTTTTAG
>JAADEQ010000018.1 GCA_013153345.1 Campylobacterota bacterium
GTTAAATATTTTAACTCAACGACCTTTAAAAATATCTCAATCTGTCTTAGTGTCATTTTCATTGGCAATCCTATATCAAAATTTTATTAATTAATAATTTATAATTCAAAAAAATATTATACTATTTTAAAAATTATAAATTTTTTTGATTTTTGTAAAAATTTGAAAAAAGTTGATTTAAGTATAGATAAAGTTTTTTTGAGTATAAATTATTTAATATTTAATAAAAAGGAGAGAGATGATAATCTTAAATAGCAATATCACAACTCCTCTAAGCTCAAATGTTATTGAGGCAATGAAGCCTTTTAGAGATGAAGCAGTTGATTTAAGCTCAGTTGATAAGTTTAATCAAAGTGCTCTAAAGGCTTATAAGGAGGCAATTGATAAGATATATCTATCAATTAGAGCTGATGATGAGGATGATATTATTTTAACTTCAAGTGTGAGTGAGGCTACAAGCCAGATTTTTTATAGTGTATATTTAAAATATATCTTAACAGGCAGAAAAAATAGCATAATTATCTCTCAAAGAGCGCCAATTGAAGAGATTAAAATAGCAAGATTTCTGGAGTCTCAAGGTGTTAGAGTTCATAGAATTCCAGTTACAATTGATGGCACATTTGATATTGATGTATTTAAGGAGTATATTAGCTCAAAGACAGCTCTTGTGTCACTGCCGCTTGTTGATGATGAGAGTGGAGTGATTCAGCCACTTGAAGAGGTTAGCCAAATCTGCTCTTTATATAATGTTGCGCTATATTCTAATGCAAATAGTGCAATTGGAGTAATTCCAGTTGATGTGGCAAGAAATAGTGTTGATTTTTTAAGCTTTAGTGCAAACTCTCTTTTTGGTCCAAAAGATATTGCTGCTCTTTATATCAAAAAAAATGCTGCTATTGAATTGCAGCCTCTAATTTATGGAAAAGATTTTGAGCAAGCAGGCCTTAGAGAGATGCCAAGAGATATTGCAAAGGTAATTGGCTTTGGCAAGGCGCTTGAGGATGCAATTGATGCGCTTGAGTTTGATATTGAAGATGTAAGGGAGCTTAGAGATAATTTAGAACAGAGCTTGCTTGAGATTGAGGGGGCTTATTCGCTTGCTCCTTGGGCTTTAAGAGTTCCAAATATCTCAATTATGGCTTTTGAGAATGTGCACGCTTCTATTTTAAAAGATTATTTAGCCTCAAAAGATATATTAATTTACTCTTTTGCAACGCTAAAAAGTCCTCACTTTGAGAGAGTCTCGTTGGTTGAGCTAAACTCTTTGCCTTCATATCTAAAACATTGCGTTGTTGGATTTGCTCTAAATACTCAAAATAGTGAAGAGGAGATTGAAACTACTATAAAAGAGGTAAAAGAGGCAGTAAAAAATATTAGAGAAATAAGCGTTAATTGCAAGGAGGAGAGCAATGGCAAAAGCTGATATAATTCCGCAAATTAGGGATAATTTTAAAGTTGATTCATTAGTTAACCGCCCTCAAAATGTTGGAAGGCTAACAGAGGATGAGGTTAAAAAACTAAATGCAAAGCTTTTTACATACAAATATGGCTCATGTGATAGTGGTTTGGCGCTAAAGTTTTATTGCGCAATAAATGATGAAAATAGGGTAGTAGATTGCAAAATTGAGGTGTTTGGAGAGAGTGAGCTAATTGCAGTTGCCTCAATTGCCGGCCTTATTGTTAAAAATAAGACTCCTGAAGAGATTTTAAATCTAAAAGAGAAGGGGCTTGAGTATTTTTTAAGAGAAAATCCAAATAATCCTGCCTTTGCAAAGAGCTTTAGATTCTTGACAAATGGTATGATTGATGCGCTTTATAATTTGGCAAAAGCAATGGAGGGCAAAGGGGAGGAAAAAACTATTGTAGATGATTTTACAAAAACTACTTTGGAGTTTATTAAAGATACAATTAAAAGATTTGATGTTAAAGAGCTAAAAGATTTAAGTGAGTTAACAAGAGCTGGGCTTTATGATAAGAGTGTTTTATATCCAGGGGCTGGAGAGTTTTTAAGTAATTTCTATCTTCAAGATATTTTAAAAGAGACTCAAGCAGAAATTGAAGAATCTAAAAAGAATTTAGAAATCTCTAATAAAGATTTTAGTAAAATGAGTATAGATGAGAAAAAAGAGGCAATTGAGGCTGTAATTGATAAGAATATTCGCCATATGTTGGTAATGGATGGCGGGGATATGGAGATACTTGATATAAAAGAGAATGGCCAAAATACCGATATCTATATTAGATATCTTGGAGCGTGTAGCGGCTGTGCAAGTGCAAGCACTGGCACTCTTTTTGCAATTGAAGGAATTTTAAAGCAAAAATTAGACCCAAATATTAGAGTAATACCACTATAAAGGATGAAAAATGATAAAAAGTTTGACATTAATTATAAGCTCTTTGTTTATTTTGGGGTTTACTCCAAAGACCCAAGCAGTTGGAAATTTAGTAGAGGTAGAGGGAAAGGTTGCAGTATTTGGAAATGAGCCTCACACATTTGTGGGAATTAAGACTGAAGATGGAGTCTATAAAATCTCAAATGCAAAAGATTTTAAGCTGGAGCTTTTTCAAAATAAGGTTGTAAAGGTAAAGGGTGTTTTATTGAAAAAAGAGGTTGGTCCAGGTATGCCAGCTGAGATTGAGGTTGTAGATTTTGCAAAATAACTAAGAGGATTATCCTCTTAGCTATATTTTTCTAGATACTCTTTTGCTGTAATCTCTTTTCCTTCAATAATTACATGTGTTGCAATTCCTCTCTTACAAAGCTCTTTTGTATCCATCCAAAAATCTTTTCCAAGTAGTAGCTGCTTAAACTCTTTTTTTGTTAAAAAGCCATTTTTTACAATAATCTCTTTAAAAAACTGCTTTAACTTTTTATTGGTATGTTTGAAGCGGTCTTTTATCTCTCCCCCTTTTCCAACAATTCCGCTTGAGTAGTTATGAAACATAAAATCACTATATTTATATGCTACTCTCTTATTGGCCATACAAAATAGAAGAGCTCCCATACTATATCCATAATTATCTAAATAGGCAATTACTCTATTGTAAAACTTTTCTTGAATTACATTATAAAACTGCTGCCCCTCCAATATCAATCCTCCGCCAGAGTTTATTCTTAAGACCAGATAATCTTCCTCTTTTGCCTCTCTAAGTTGCTGAAATACATTATGCAAACCTCTTTTTTGCTCAAAAAATTTTCCAATATAGACCGTAAATAGCCTATGTTTTGGAATAATCTCATATAGATTTCTCTCTTTATCAACTAAAATTTTCTTTTCAGGAATAGTCTCAATAAATAAAGAGTGCATTTCACTACTTAGCTCTTTTTTACCTTCAGACATATTTTTGCCTTTTTATTTTATTATATCAAAATAAGATTATATAAGCCAAACTTCTATTGCTATTAAAATATATTATAAAGATGTCAAAAAAATAGGCTAAAATGCCTAAAAAATAATCAACTAAAAGAGTAAAAATCTACTACAATTACACTATAAAATTTTTTCTAAAGGATTAGAGTATGAAATCAAAGATTTTAACCCTCTTGATGCTACTGGTGCCAGCACTGCTTTTTGCAGAAGAGGCACCAAAGCTTGATACGGGTGATACGGCTTGGATGATGGTATCAACGGCATTTGTTCTTCTAATGACACCAGCTGGACTTGCTCTTTTTTATAGTGGAATGACTAGAAGCAAGCACTCTTTAAATACCTATACAATGGTAGTTGGTGCATTTGTATTGGCTCTTATTGTTTGGGTGGTGGCTGGTTATTCATTGGCTTTTAGCACAAATCCAAATCCAACACTTCAAAAGTTTATTGGTGGATTTAGTTCTGTGCTGCTTAGTGATATAAAGTGGAATGATTTAAGTGGAACCTATCCAACATTAGTATTTGTGGCTTTTCAAGGTACATTTGCAGCAATTACGGTTGCAATTGCAGCTGGGTCTGTAATTGAGAGAATAAAATTCTCAACTTGGGTTGTGATTGTGGTTCTTTGGGGCCTTATTGTATATGCTCCAATTGCTCATATGGTATGGGGCGGAGATGGTGCATATTTGTTTGATGAAGGTGCACTTGATTTTGCTGGAGGAACTGTTGTTCATATGAATGGTGGGCTTGCAGGTTTGGTTTTAGCAATTTTGGTTGGAAAGAGAACAAACTATCCAAGAATTGCTATTAAGCCAATGAGTGTTATGTTAACTGCTCTTGGTGCGGCAATATTATGGTTTGGATGGTATGGATTTAATGCTGGTAGTGCATTTGGTGCAAACTCTGTAGCAGGTCTTGCTTTAATGACAACTACAATTGCAACAGCAGCAGCTGGGGCTACTTGGATGTTTGTTGAGTGGGCAGTATATAAAAAGCCAACACTTCTTGGGATTGCATCAGGAATTGTTGCAGGGCTTGTTGCAATTACTCCAGCAGCTGGATTTGTAGGAGTTGGAGGAGCAATTGTAATTGGTGTTATTGGCTCTTTGATAGCATTTTTTGGAGTGGTAGTGCTTAAGAAGATGTTAAAATATGATGATAGTTTAGATGCATTTGGAATCCACTTCCTAGCAGGTCTTTGGGGAGCATTAGCAACACCATTTTTTGCAATATTAGACAAAGAGGTATTGTGGGATGGTCCACTAAAAGCTTCACTTGAGGCTGGAAAATCTCCAGATATTATAGGACAATTTATTGTTCAGCTTGAATCAGTGGCACTTGTTGGGCTTTGGACTCTAATTGGAACAACAATTGTATACTTTGTAGCATCGTTAATTACTGGTGGAGCAAGAGTAGATAAAGAGTCTGAAGAGATTGGACTTGATGAATCAATCCATGGTGAAAGAAGCTTTTATCTATAAATTTAGCTATAATAAGCTAAGGAGTTTTCCTTAGCTAATATAAAAAGGAGAATTGATGAAAAAAATAGAAGCAATTATTAAGCCTTTTAAACTAGATGAGGTAAAAGAGGCTTTGGTTGAGGCTGGAATTGAGGGGATGACTGTATCTGAAGTTAAAGGGTATGGTCGTCAACAAGGGCATAGTGAGCTTTATAGAGGGAATGAGTATGTAATTGACTTTATTCCAAAGGTAAAAATTGAGATTGTAGTAAGTAATGATGAGTATGCAAATACTGCTATAAATATTATTAGAGAGACTGCTAATACTGGTAAGATTGGTGATGGAAAGATTTTTGTATTGCCAGTTGAGAAGGTTGTAAGAATTAGAACTGGTGAAGAGGATGCTGAGGCTCTATAATAGAGCTTAGCCTCTTTGCAACTTTTGTAGCAAATAGGTGGTTTGGGAAATGGTATACTTTTGTTAAAAAAAGGAGATTAAGATGGAAGATGTAATTGATGATATATATGTAGTTTGTGTATGTAATCATGTTCACTACAAAGAGATAATAGATGCGATTAAAGAGGGCGCTTGTAGTGTAGAAGAGATTATGGAAAAGACTAAAGCAGGTACTGGTTGTGGACTTTGTAAGAGCTCAAAAGAGGATATTGCAGGTGAGAGGGCAATCCACTTGGATGAGATTTTGGAAAAAGCTAAGCTAGAAGGGTTATGTCCAGAAGATAAGTAGTTTTTAGCCTCTTTAAAAGAGGTTAAAGTATATATGGGTGATTTTGTAAGATTTTGGTGAGAATTTTTTTCTCTTAAAACTTTTTTTTATCTTTTTTAGCTACACTTACTCTTATGAAAAATATAGATATAAAGCAATTCAAAAAGATATTAGAGATTATTAAGCCATATCCAAATGTA
>JAADEQ010000049.1 GCA_013153345.1 Campylobacterota bacterium
GGTTATATGACCCTGAGCTTTTAACAACTGAGCATATTAGAGATATCTATAAAGAGCTAATTAGAGAGGCAATTTTTGAAAAGGTTAGTGAAGAGATTCCATATGAGAGTGATGTTGTAATTGAAAAGGTCTATGAAAAAGGGAATTTAGATGTTGTTGAGGCCTTAATTATTGTTGAAAAAGATACTCAAAAAGGGATGATTATTGGAAAAAAAGGTGGTTAGGAAGATATTTTATAATCTCATCAAGCAGCTGCTCTTTACTAACTCCTCCCTTTTTAACAGAATATGGAATAATTGCTTTAAACTCATCTGCATATTTGCTATATTCACTAAGTTTGCTAAGCACCTTCTCATTGCTTACTCTATCAACTTTAGTTAATACCACAATATGAGGAATCGATTTATCTTTTCTTAATTTTAAAAACTCCTCATAATAGCTAATTGGATCATTTACAGGAGCCAAAAAGATATGCAAATCGCTATCTCCAAGCGCTTTTAGAGCCTCTTCAAGCATAAATTTATTTAAAAGCCTCTCTTTTTGATGAATTCCTGGAGTATCAACAAATATAATTTGGGCATTCTTATGCATTACAATTACATTCATCCTCTTTCTTGTAGCTTGCGCCTTTTTGGAAACCATTGCAAGCTTATAGCCTGCTAAGTGGTTTAAAAGTGTGCTCTTTCCTGCATTTGGCCTTCCAACAACTGCAACAAAACCACACTTTTGCTCTTGCATTTGCTCTTTGCTATCTTCTTTTTCACTGCTATCTTTTTTTAACTCTTCTTCATTTTTGCTATCTTGATTTTGCGCCTCTTGCTTTAAATTTTGCTCTTTTTGCTCCATATCAATCCTTATAAAATATATCTTGTTGTATCTTCACTCTCAACCACATCAGTTAGCTTCTTATCAACTAACTCTTTTGTAACCTCAACCTCCCCACTAAGCTCATCTGCCTCAAAGCTAATATCTTCTAAAATCTTCTCCATAACCGTGTGAAGTCTTCTTGCTCCAATATCTTCAGTCTTTTCATTTGCAATTGCGCTATATTTTGCAATTGCTCGAAGTGCATCTTCACTAAATTTCAAATCAACCCCCTCAACCTTTAATAGCGCTTGATACTGCTTTATAAGAGAGTTTTCAGGCTCAGTTAAGATTCTATAAAGAGCCTCTTCATCCAAACTATCAAGCTCAACTCTTAAAGGAAATCTTCCTTGAAGCTCTGGAATTAAATCGCTTGGCTTGCTTAGATGAAAAGCTCCTGCAGCAATAAATAAAATATGGTCAGTCTCAACTACCCCAAGCTTTGTTCTAACGCTACTTCCTTCAACAATTGGGAGCAAATCTCTTTGAACACCCTCTTTGCTTGGGTCTTGCCTTGAGCCAGCTGCACTTGAGACTGCAATCTTATCAATCTCATCAATAAAGATAATTCCACTCTTTGCCTTCTCAAGCGCTTTAATCTTTAGCTCCTCTTCATTAAAAAGCTCCCTTGCCGCCTCTTGAGCCAAAATCTTCTTTGCCTCTTTAATTGTTACTTTTTTCTTCTTTTTCCTATTCATCCCACCAAGCGCTTTTATGATATTCTCTTGCACCTCAGCCATCTCAGGGGGCACATTTGGATTGGTTGAGATATCAACTGAGACTGAGCTTACCTCAATCTCAATAATTAAATCATCAAGCTCCCCTTTAGCAAGCTGCTCTTGCTTTTTAGCAAATGCTCTATCATAAGCTGCAAGCTTCTCTTCAGAGGCTCCTGTTGGCAAAGGAGGAAGAAGCTTTTCAATAATTTTGTTCTCAACATAAGCTTCAATCTTTTCTCTGTTTCTCTCTTCTTCCTCTTTTCTAACCAAATTTAGCGCCTCAAGAGCCAAATCTCTAACCATTGACTCAACATCTCTTCCAACAAATCCAACCTCAGTATATTTGCTCGCTTCAACCTTTATAAAAGGAAGCCCCATCATCTTTGCAAGACGCCTTGCAATCTCAGTCTTTCCAACCCCGGTACTTCCAATCATCAAGATATTTTTTGGAGTAATCTCATTTGCAATTTGAGGGGGCAGCTGCATTCTTCTCCATCTATTTCTAAGAGCAATTGCAATTGTCTTTTTTGCATCCTGCTGCCCAATAATATATTTATCTAAATAGCTTACAATCTCTTTTGGTGTTAAATTATCCACTACTCTATCTCCAGTGTTGAAATATTTGTATTTGAATAGATACAAAGCTCTCCAGCAATCTTTAGCGACTCAACAACAAGCTCAAGCGGCTCTAAGTTTGAGTGACGCTTCAGGGCTCTTGCTGCACTAATTGCAAAATTTCCTCCACTTCCAATTGCAGCAAGCTCTCCATCTTCTGGCTCAACAACATCTCCGGTTCCACTAAGAATAAAGATATGCTCTTTATTTAAAACAAGCATCATCGCCTCAAGCTGGCGCAAATATTTATCCTCTCTCCACTTCTTGCTAAACTCAATAACTGATTTTAATAAATCCCCCTTCTTTTCATTTAAAATCGCTTCAAACATATCAAAAAGCTTAAATGCATCAGCTGTGCTTCCAGCAAAGCCAGCTAAGACCTTGCCATGATATAAAGTTCTAACCTTTTTTGCATTGGATTTTAAAATAGTATTTCCAAAAGTAACTTGCCCATCACCCCCAATTACAGCCTTTTTAGGAGATTTATAAGCAAGTATGGTTGTTGCTTCAAACATTAATCAACCCCTACAACATCAACTTTTAAATCTGCATGAATCCCATGCCCAAGCTTAATATCGACATGGTGCAATCCTTCGCTCTTAATTGCTCTTTTTAAATTAATCTGTTTCTTATCAATCTCAATATTAAGCTGCTTTTTTAGCTCATCAGCAATACAGGCATTTGTCACTGAGCCTCTAATTCCAACAGGCGCTTTTGGACGCTCAACTCTTAGCTCAGCAGACTCAATTTTCTCTTTATACTCATTTAGCTTTGCTATCTCTTTTTTAAGCTCCTCTTCCTCTTTTGCCTTTTTTGCTTGATACTCCTTAATAACCTCAGGTGTTGCAAGCTTTGCTAAGCCTTGTCTAATTAAAAAATTTTGCCCATACCCATCTTTTACCTCTTTTATATCTCCAGCCTTACCTAAATTTTTAACATCTTTTATTAATAATACTTTCATCTTCAAGCCTTTATCAAAATTTTTGTATTATTTTATCTAAAAAAGCACAAAAGGTTATATATGTTTGTTGAATTTGAAGTTAATAATTTAAAAAATTTTCCAAATGAACTTGAGAAATTATTAGAAAAAAACAAAAAAACAATAGATAATATTGCAAAAAATGGAAAAAACTATAAAGAGGTTATTAAAGAGCTTGATGATATCTCTGAGAATTTAGACAGATTCTTTACACCTCTTAGCCACCTAAATAGCGTAAATAACTCAAAAGAGACCCAAGAGGCTTATGAAAAATCGATTCCACTTCTATCAAACTACTATAGCTTTATCTCAAAACACACCCCCCTCTATCAAAAGATAAAATCTCTAACTCCAACTAATGAGCTGGAAAAAAGAGTAATTGAGCTTGAGGTTAGAGACTTCAAACTTAGTGGAGTTGAGCTTGATGAAGAGAAGAAAAAGAGGCTTGAAGAGATTAATCTAAGATTAAGTGAGCTTAGCAATAAATTTAGCCAAAATCTGCTTGATAGCACAAATGAGTTTGAGATATTTTTAGATGAAAAAGATATAAAAGGGATGCCCCAAAGCGATATTGATATTGCAAAAATAAAGATTGAAGAGGAGATTAAATATCGCTTTACCCTTCAGATGCCAAGCTATATTGCCTATATGAGCTATGGACCAAATAGAGAGATTAGACAAAAGCTATATAGAGCCTATAATACAAGAGCAGCAAATAACCAAGAGGTTATTGATGAGATTTTAAGGCTTCGCTTTGAAAAAGCAAATCTGCTTGGATTTAAAAACTATGCCTCTTATGCACTTGCAACAAGAGATGCAAAGAGTGAAGAAGATGTCTTAAACTTCTTATATGAGCTATTAGATGCCTCAAAAGAGCAGGCTAAAAAGGAGCTAAAAGAGCTTGAGGAGTTTGCAAAAAGAGTTGATAATATTGATAAATTAATGCCTTATGACCTCTCATACTATAGCGAAAAGCTAAAAAAAGAGAAGTTTGATTTTGATGAGAGCAAGCTAAAGCCATATTTTGAGCAAGAAAGAGTTGTTAATGGTATGCTTGAATTAGTTGGAGAATTATTTGAAGTTGAGTTTAAAAGAGTCTATCCAAAAGTTTGGCACAAAAGCGTAAAAGTATATGATATTTTAGAAAAAGATAAAACAATTGCCAGAATCTATTTTGATTTAGAAGCAAGAGAGAGCAAACGAGGTGGCGCTTGGATGCACAATTGGCAAAGCCACTATATTGATAAAAACAATAATGAACAATTAGCATCAGCTTTTGTTGTAGCAAACTTTGCACCTGCAACCTCAACTACTCCAAGTCTTCTTAGATTTGATGATGTTGTGACTTTGTTTCATGAGATGGGACATGCAATTCATCATCTATTTAGCAAAGTAAGTGAGCGAAGCATTAGCGGAATTGAGGGAGTTGCATGGGATGTTGTTGAGTTTCCATCTCAATTTTTAGAAAATTTTGCCTATGAGAGTGAGATTATTAAGCGCTTTGCATTTCACTACCAAACCAATGAGCCAATATCAGATGAGCTAATTAAAAAGATTAAAGCTACAAAAAACTTTAATGCAGCCCTTTTTATGCTGCGCCAAATTGAGTTTTCTTTGTTTGATTTTATGCTTCACCAAAAGCTATATCAAGGCAAAGAGGTAAATGAACTACTTAATAACATTAGAAAAAAAACCTCTCTTTTAGAAGTTCCTGAGTATGTTAGATTTGAGCACGGCTTTGCTCATATCTTTGCTGGAGGATATGGGGCTGGATATTATAGCTATAAATGGGCGGAAGTTTTTAGCGCTGATGCATTTTTTGAGTGCTTAGATAAAGGAAATTTTAATAAAATAAGAGCAAAAGAGTATAAAGAGCATATTTTAGAAAAGGGAGCATCAAAAGATATGAGCAAACTCTATTATGAGTGGCTAAAAAGAAGACCAAAGAGCTCTTCTTTAATAAAACTATATGAGATTAACAATGACAAAAAATAGAGACTTCTTAATTTTAGTAGGACTTAGCCTTTTAATTGTTGCAATATTAGCTATTGGAGTAATAAGCAGCCCAACATATGCCCAAAAAGAGGCCTATTTTAACTCAATTATATACTTTTTAGCAACTCTTTTTATAGCCTCAGCCACCTTAATTATCCTTTGGCACGGCTTTAGAGAATTTAGCATTATGCTTGCAATAATTTTGGCAATGATAATTTCAATTCTTGGAGTAAAAGCTGGAGTTATTGCAATAATTTTAACCTATATAACTTGGGGCTTTGCCTTTACAATTGAACTCCTCTTAGCCCACAATGGTGTAGAGAGCGCAGTTGCTTGGTTTAAAAAACATTACAAACCAAAAACCTTTATGATTGAATTTAAGATATTTTATCCAATGATGATGGTGATGTATTTTCTGCTTGAAATTGTTCCAAGCATAATCTATAAAGAACCAATTTTAAAGTTTGAACCAAAAGAGCTATATGAAGCGATGATGAATGAGTTAAGAAAGGATACTACCTAATATCCTTTAAACGACAAATTAATCTCTCAATAGGTTAGAGATAAAAAACTATTTTCTA